>CALCEK010000244.1 GCA_937900125.1 uncultured Treponema sp.
TATTTGTATTCTTGTTCCCCAATATTTTTTGAATCTTGCGATGACGGGAATTTAATTATCCAATCTTCTCCGTTGATTTTGGTTAAAATTTTTGGCCTTGCACCACCGGATGAACCGCCCAATTTAAAAAGTTCATCTAAATTATCGGAATTTTGCGATTCTAATATCTTTGAGCATTCAGTAGCTAATTTATCGTAATCAGATTCTTCATAATTTGTAAAACCTGAAAGTCCTGATTTTTTTCTGATACTATAAATTTTATCTTTTCTGCCGGTCAGAATTTTATAAGCATAGCACTGGTGGCCTACATCCCAAATTATAGCATTTTTTTTTTCGCCAAAAACTTTTAAGCCTTCTGGACGTTGGTTTTTTATTGAATCTTCCAGATTCCACGCTCCCTTGTAACAAATGTCGTTTGTAAAATTAAAATTAGCTTTTGTTAGGTCATCTTCAAGTAGCATCCAGCCGATTTTTCCTAAAACAAATTTTTCATCGGCTTCACAACTTGTGTCTTTGCTAAATTTAAGGACTTCCATTCCCAGAGCCATTTCACAAAGTACGCCCACGCCGTATTCTGTTACACCAGTTTTTTTTGAAAGCTCCGCTTTAGAAATTCCTTTGTCGCCAGATTGTTCAATCAAATTAAGAATATTTAAATCTAACATTGCCCGAATAGCTTGAAAAGTCAACGGAGCAAAAGCAATTTTTTGTGCTTCAAATTTTGCATCAACCGCCCTGCAAGAATCGTTTTTAAAAGTGTCAAGAGAGTAAAAAGCCTTATCCATAGCTTTAATTTTACCACACTTGCGCTTTAAAGGTCAACTTTTGCATTTGTTATGCCACGGAAATCAATTTTTTTCCGCGTTTTACAGTTTAAGATTGTTTTAATCGATAAAATGGTCTTGATTAGTTTTTTACGATTTGATATAGTGTTCTTTACTTGGAAATTATGTTTCCGCCCATGATAAGTTCAAATCGCTAAAATATAGCGAAGAGGGAGAATTTAATGGATAGCTTAAAGCAACAAATTAAGGAAACTATAGTTTCTTCGCTACAGCTTGAAGATATAAAACCAGAAGATATAGTTGATTCAGAACCATTGTTTGGCGAAGGACTCGGTTTGGATTCAATAGACGCACTTGAACTTGGAGTTGCTCTTAAAAAACAATTTGGCATAAAATTCTCATCAGAGAGTGCGGAAAATAAAAATCATTTTGCGTCAGTAGATGCGCTGGCAGAATATATTACGGCTGAAAAAGCAAAAGGAGAAAGCAAATGACCAAAGAAGAAATTTTTGATAAGCTAAAAGACATTTTAGTTGCAAAATTTGAAATTGAAGCAGACAAAATCTCATTGGACGCTTCTATAGCAGATGACTTGGATTTAGATTCTATTGATTTTATTGACCTTGTTGTTGATATGAAGAATTTTATTCCAGGCAAAATAAATCCAGACATCTTTAAGACTGTAAAAACAGTTCAAGATGTAGTTGATACTTTGTATCCTTATACGCAACAGCAGTAAAAATAATTTTCGGCGGCTTGCATGAAAAAATTACTCAAAATTTTGTTCTATATAATAGCCGCTGTTTATCCGATTTTAGTTTTTACCCTATTAGTAATTCTCAAATTGCCAGTTAGAATCCTATCTTTGTGCATCGTGGCTTTAGCTTTGGCGTTTTTTTTAGCATTTACGGGTTCGGCTGGTGGTAAATCGCAAGGAAAACAATTTGCGCTTAGTTGGCGACCGCTTGTTTCTTCCTTGCTTTTTCTTATAGCGGGAATTGCTTGTTTTTTTACAAATCAAACTGTTTTTTTAAAGTTGTATTCCGTTGTCATAAGTGCAATGTTGCTTGTGGTCTTTGGAAGTACGCTTTTTTTCCCTCCAAACATAATTTTTAGGTTTGCAACTTTATACGACAAATCGATTTTACAAACTCCTGCAGAAAAAAAAGTTGAATCTTATTGTAAAAAAGTTTGCATAATTTGGTGCATTTTTTTTATTTTAAATGGTTCTGTGGCGTTTTATACCGCGTTTTTTGCAAGCGATTTAGTTTGGTCGGTTTACAATGGTGGAATTTCCTATATTTTAATGGGATTAATTTTTATAATCGAATTTATTATAAGAAGGCAGGTGGACAAAAAAATGCCAAAAGTGTTTTACATTTCAACGTTTACGGCGAAATCCAGAGCGGACGACACAATTTTGTGTTACGAAAAAAAATGGTCGGACGGAAAATACAAAACTTGGGCGGATTTTTTGACGGATAGCGCAAAAATGCGAGCTTTTATAAAAAGCAAAAATTCTGCGCGGTGGATTTTGCATTGTGAAGATTATTGGTACTTTTTGGTAACATTTGTCGCTTTGCTTCAATGCAAAAAAACGATTTTGTTAACGCAAAATATAAGTGATTCTTTTATAAACGAAATTAGGGAATCCGATGTTGAATTTTTGACTGACCAAAATGTAAACAATTCGTTGCAAATTCCAGAATTGTTAAAAAATGCAGAAAATCCATCAGAAAAAGAAATTCGTAATCCGCCAAGCATTTCTGCCGATGAAACAAACATTTTAATGTACACTTCAGGAAGCACAGGGAGGCCAAAAGCCGTTTCTCAGCGGATGACTGAATTTGAAAAAGACAACGCCTTTATTATTTCAAAGTGGGGCGAAGAATTTTTAAAACGCAAATTGGTAACAACCGTTAGTCAGCATCACATTTATGGTTTTTTGTTCGGAATTTCTTTGCCTTTTGCAATGGGCGTTCCATTCCGCAGAACCCGCATGGAATTTCCAGAAGAATTTGAAAACTTAGACGATGAATCTTATATAATTATTGCAACTCCCGCATTTTTAAAGCGCACTGTAGAAATTGAAGAAAAACTTCCGCTAAAAGATACTTTTATTTTTACAAGCGGTGGCGCGGTTTCTCCAGAGCTTGCGGTAAAAACGCAAAATGTTTTTGGCTTTTGTCCGTTAGAAGTTTATGGTTCAACGGAAACAAGCGGAATTGCGTTTAGGCAGCAAACCCGTGATGGGCTAGAATGGACACCATTCGATAACGCAAAGGTTTGGTTGGGAGACGATGGTTGTTTAAGAATAATTTCGCCCTATATAAAAAATCCTGACGGTTTTGCGACAGCCGACCTTGCGGACATTCTTCCGACTGGGAAATTCCTCTTAAAAGGTAGGTCGGATTTAATTGTAAAAATCGAAGAAAAACGAATTTCTATGACCGAAGTTGAAAATCGACTTTTGCAGACGGATTTTGTTTTTGACGTAAAAGTTATCGCGCTTGAAGATAGACGGCAATATTTGGCCGCCGCGCTTGTTCTTAACGAAAAGGGAAAAAATCATTTTTCGGGACAAAAAAAACTTGCCTTAAATCGCTATTTTCACGATTATCTTATGCAGTATTTTGAAAATGTCGTTATTCCAAAAAAATGGCGTTTTGTGGACGCTTTACCTGTTGATGTTCAGGGAAAAAAGCACAAAGAAGAAATCGCCGCACTTTTTGAAAAGCCAGAGGAGGATGCTATATAATGGAAGAAAATAATCACAGCGTTACAAATGAAGTTGTTCTTGCGCAAACAGAAAATCACGTTGAGCTAAAATTTACAGTGCCGCCCGAATGTGATTTTTTTGACGGACATTTTCCGCAGTTTAAGCTGATGCCTGCGGTCGGACAGTTTGAGGTAATAACTCGTTTTGCAAAAAAATATTTTTCTACGCAACGTTTTATTCCTGCAATTCACCGAATGAAATTTTCCACCCCATTACAGCCAAATACTACCGTGATTTTGACTTTGGATTATAACACCGAAGCTAAAACCGTAACTTTTTCTATGGTTGATATTGAAGATTCTGAAAAAATTTATTCATCTGGTACTTTTGAGGTTCTTTCTGAAGGGGACGCGCTTTGAAAGCAGCATTTTTGATTCCTGTTTACAATCATGGTGCAACACTTGAAGCTGTTGTTCAACAACTTTTACCATACAAAATGTCGGTAATTGTCGTTGACGATGGAAATGACGAGAAAAACAAGGCATTTATTTCTGCGGTCGCCCAAAATTACAAAGAAGTGATTCTTGTTACCCATACAAAAAACAAGGGAAAAGGGCAAGCGATGAATTCTGGTGTAAAAAAAGCGGCAGAACTCGGCTTTACACACATTTTTCAACTTGACGCAGATGGTCAGCACGATACAGCTCAGTGTGGGCTTTTCCTTGAAGAATCCTTAAAAAATCCTGACGCAATTATAAACGGCTATCCGCAATACGATGAATCAGCTCCAAGCCACCGCAAAAACGGACGCGAAATTTCTAATGGTTTTGCGCGTTTTGTAACTTGGAACAAAAATATCCGCGATGTTCTTTGCGGTTTTAGAATTTATCCTGTTGAACCTTACGCAAAACTTCTGGCTTCTCCCGTTTTCCTTGATTCTCGGATGGGCTACGATGTTGATATTTTGGTTCACTTGTTGTGGCGCGGGCTTCCGATTGTAAATTGTCCTGTAAAAGTAACTTATCCGCAAGATGGCGTTTCTAATTTTAGACTTGTGCGAGATAATTTGCACATTGCGGGAACTTTTACGCGGCTTTGCTTGGGAATGATTGTAAGAATCCCCAAACTTGCGGTGCAAGTGCGGAGACGAAATGGCAAAAACTGAAAATGACCTTTCTTGGTCGGAAAAAAAGGAGGAAGTTCACTCAAGTCGTCCCATAAAATTTCTTGTGTGGCTGATTCATTTTTTGCCATCGCCCGTTATGGTGATAATTGTGTTTCTTGTTTCCGCGTTTTATTTTTTGTTTTCAAAACGAGCAAGAAGTGATTCTCGATTGTACCAAAAAACACTCATTTCCTATTTGGATTCAAGGGGAATTCCTGTTTCAGAGAGAAATATAAAGCGTGTTTCGGCTTACAAGCAAATTTTTTCTTTTAGCCTGTGTGTTGTTGAAAAAATTCAAGGTTGGAGCGGAAAAACAAATCTTGACATTGTGGATTTTCACGAGGATTCCGTTGTAGAACTAAAAAATCAGCTTGCAAACGGAAAAGGCGCATATCTTATAACAGCCCATCTTGGAAATATCGATTTATTTAGAAGCCTTGCACTTTCTGGGCAAACTGGTGTAAACCGAAAAATACCCATTATGGCTATTATGGAAACTAATGTAACTGCGGAATTCAACAAAACTATGCAGGAATTAAATCCAGACGTTTCGTTAAACATAATTCCCGCCTCGCAAATCGGCATAGAAACAATCGGAACGCTTGAAGATGTTATTTCGCAAGGCGGATTGGTTGTTATTGCCGCTGACCGCACCAGCATAAATTCCCCAGAACGCAATGTTGTTTCTAGCTTTTTGGGACAAAATGCGGAATTTCCTTATGGGGCATTTCTTTTGCCAATGCTTTTGAACGCACCTGTTTACTATATGTTTGCAACGCGAAAGCGCGTTCTGATGTGGCATTCAAAATACAATATGTTTGTAGAGGCATCTTCTGTGAAAACGGACGCTTGTCCGCGTACCGAGCGCGAAAACAGAATCAAAGAAATGTGTGCGGAATATGTAAAAGTTTTAGAAAAATATTGTTTTTTGTATCCTTTTCAATGGTATAATTTTTTTAACTTTTGGAAACGAACTTAAAATCAAGTGGAGAAAAAATGGAATTATCTGCGGAAGTTGTTTTTCCTGTGGAATTTTACGATGTTGATTCGATGAAAGTTGTTTGGCACGGGAATTATTTAAAATATATGGAAAAAGCCCGATGTGCACTTTTGGACAAAATTGGCTTTGGGTATTTGGTTATGGAAAAGGAAAAATTCGCTTTTCCCGTAACAGATGTCAAAATCAAGTACATAAAGTCGCTACGCTTTGGCGAAAAAGTGCGGGCTGTTGCTAAACTTGATGAATACGAAAATTGTATTAAGATAAAATATGAGTTTTACAATGCAGAAACTGGCGAATTGACTACAAAAGCGCAAAGCACTCAAATGGCAGTCAATATGGAAACAGGCGAATCACAGTTTGTGTGTCCGCAGGTTTTTGTTCAAAATGTTGAAAAAATCTTAAATCGAGGTTGATTATGAATAAGAAAATCTTTAAATTGACATTTTCTTTTGTTTTGTTAATTAGCGCGTCATTTGCGTTTGCTTCTCCTGTAACTGTAGACGATGTTTGTGCATCGCTCACAAAGCATACCATAACAACGGGCAATTTTATTCAAGAAAAAACAGTTCCAACGTTAAAACGTCCGCTCAAATCAACGGGAAACTTTATTTTTTATAGCGAAGGAATTATGTGGAACACGATTCGCCCGATTGCGTCAAATATGGTTGTAACCGAAAAAGCAATAATTCAGACTAGCCCAGACGGAAAACGTAGCGTTATAAGCGGGGCTGATAGTGCGGTTTTTCAAAGTATTGCGTCAACAATTTCAGCTTTGTTTAAGGGAAATAAAGCTGATTTGGAACGAAATTTTATAGTTTCCGTGTCTGATTCTGGCTCAACGTGGAAAATGAATCTTGTGCCGCGCGATAGCACAATTTCGATGGTTCTTGCTTCAATAGAATTAGGTGGCGAAATTATAAGCGGGGATTGCTCTTTTGACACAATGAAAATCGCAGAATCAGGCGACAGTACAATTGTTTACTCATTTATCGATAAAGTTTACAAAGAGAAATTAACCGATGAAGAAAAAGCTTACTTTAGCGTCCAATAAATTTTTTGTAAGCGTTTGGTTAATTTTTCATCTCCTGCTTGTTGCGGGATTTGTTATTGGAATGATATTTCGTGGGGGCATAAAAATTGATTCGGATTTGTTTAATATGCTCCCCGATTCTACAGTAAACAGCGCAATGCGTTCTGCCGATAGCAAATTGACAAAAAGCACAGGGCAAAACATTTTTGTACTTGTTTCCCACGAAGATTTTGCAAAAGCCAAAAAAATTGCGGAACAAGTTTACGATTCGCTAAAAGATAGCCCTCAATTTGACTATGTTACTTTGTATTCTGACGGCTCTACCGTTGGAGAAATTCAAGATTTTATTTACAAATATCGCTACAATCTGCTAGATGCAAAAACGCAAACCGCACTTTTGTCTGAAAATGGAGCGCAAAATTTTGCCGACAACGCACTTTCTAAAATTTACGGTGCATTTACGCTAACATCGCTTGATTTTGTGGAATCTGACCCTTTTTTGCTAAGTGAATATAATATAACAAATTATCTTGCGATTATACAGGATTCTGGAGTTGCGCTTTCTCCAAAAGATGGAGTTTTGGCAACTGAATTTGAAGGTCGCTGGTACATTATGATTCGTGGCGCGTTGAGCAAAAAAGGAGCTGCGTTGGCAAGCAAATCAAATGGAATTGCAAGCATTTACAATATTTGTGAGCCGCTTGAAAAAAATGGAATCCGCTTTGTATATTCAGGAACGCCATTTCATTCCTATGAAAGTTCCAGTTCTGCTTCGCAAGAAATTACGCTCATTTCGTCAATTACACTTTCGCTTTTGATTATTGCGCTTTTGATTGTGTTTCAAAGTTTTGAACCCGTTTTGGTTACAATTTTTTCTATTGCGGTGTCAATTTTGACGGCTTTTTGCGCTACACAATTGGTTTTTGGCAATATTCACGTTTTAACCTTAGTTTTTGGTACTTCGCTGATTGGTTCGTGCGTGGATTACAGTTTGCATTATTTTATCAACTGGAAAGCAAATACAAAACTTCATTCGGGGCGTGAAATTCGGCAACATTTAATGCGCGGACTTTTACTTTCGCTTTTGTCAACTGAAATTTGCTATTGTTTGCTGATTTTTGCTCCATTTAATTTGCTAAAACAAATGGCTCTTTTTTCGGTGGTTGGAATTTTCAGTTCATTTTTGACAGTTTCTTGTCTTTATCCGCTTTTGCCACTTCCCGCTGAACAAAAAAGAAAAATATCAATTTTAGATTATTTTAAGGTTAGCGTTTTGCCGCAAAAAAAGCACGTTGGCGCAATTCTTACACTTTTGCTTTTTGTTATAGGCGGAATTTTACTCTTTTCCTTTAGAAATCAAATTGAACTTAAAAACGATATAAGTAAATTGTACACAATGTCAAACAGACTTAGAGAAGATGCCACACTTTCGTATAGGGTACTTCAGTATAGTCCAAGTGCATGGTTTATTGTTTCAGGGGATTCGCCAGAGGCTGTTTTGCAAAGGGAAGAAGCTTTATGCACTCGCCTTGAAAAAGTCAACAAAGGCAAAATTGGCGGCGGATATATTGCAACTTCTCGTTTTGTGCCGTCAATCCAAAGCCAAAAAAACTCGCTACAGGCAAGCAAAAAACTTTTGCCATTTGCCCAAAATCAGCTTTTTGAGCTCGGCTTTGACGAAGATTCTGTATTTAATCTTAAAACGGATTTTGAAAACGCGCAAAATAATTTTGTTACGCCAGAAACTCCGCTTCCTAAAACGCTTTCTTCCCTTGTTTCTATGTTGTGGCTTGGAGAAATTGATGGAAAATACTATACGGTGGTATTGCCAAACACTGTAACTGATGAAAATGCTTATCGCGAAATTGCAGATTCGGACGAAAACGTTTATTTTGAAAACAAAGTGCGCGACCTAAGCGGTGGTTTAGACCGACTTACAAAAATTATTGCAATTATGTTCGTTATAGCATTTTGCGCAATCGTTATTGTTTTAAAATTTTTCTACAGTTGGGGCGAAACGCTCAAAATTGCTTCTGTTCCGCTTTTGAGTGTGATTTTTATCACAGCAATTTTTGCCTTGCGCGGCGAATATGTTGAATTTTTTTGCATAACGGGAATGATTTTGGTGTTTGGACTTGGTGTGGACTACGTGATTTATATGATGGAAAACGCAAAGGAAAATCAGCATTTTTCTTCTGTTGAAAAAAAATTAGAACCGTTTGCAATTTTGCTTTCTTTTTTGACAACGGCATTTTCTTTTGGTGCACTCGCGTTAAGTTCTTTTGTACCCGTTCACACTTTGGGGCTTACGATTTTTGTTGGACTTTTAACCGCATTTGTTTGCACTTTGTTTTAAATTCGCCCTTGATTCTCTTAAAAAAACTTAAAAAATTTACTTCCCAAAAATCACAGCATATTGTATAAAAAAGTATGAAAAAAGTTTACATCTCAATTTTAGGCTTGATTTTTGCACTTTTGTTTGTAAATTCTGCCGTTTTTTCAGAATCGCTTAAGATTCCTGATTTTTTTCAATTTGAATACTTGTGCGATGATGAAGCAGTCATTTCTCAAAATTATTACAAAAATTATCTTTTGCAAATTGCAGATTTTTGCGGCTGGGATTTTGAGTTGATTCCTGAAATTACCCTTAATTCGTTTGAAAAAATGTTGCGGGGCGAGCTTGACCTTGTTTACGATGTCGCAAAATCGTCTGAGCGAAAAGAACAAGGCTTCATTTTTAGCAAAATTCCTTGTTTGACGTACCACATTTTTTTGGTTTCGCTTCCAAATGATTCTCGGTTTAATTCCGTAAGTCTTGAAAACTTGGACGGCAAGACAATCGGCTATTCCGAAGGCGACCCATTCGAAAAGCAACTGTTAGAGGATTTTGCTAAAACGCACGGGCTAAATATCAATATTGTTGCCGTTTCGTATACAGAAAATACATCTGACGCAATTATTGCGCACAATCTTGACCTTTGCGTAACTGCGCGGCTTACTTCAAATTTGGTTGAAAAGGTCATTTACGATTTTGGTAATTTTGAATTGTATTTTGCAAGTTCTTCTCCTGCGGTCATAGAAAAATTGGATTCTGCTGTAGACGCGCTTTTTGCAAAAAATCCATTTTTTCTGCTGGAAATTCTTGCAAAAGGTAGCGATTTAAAGATTTTTGACGGAACAAATCCCACTGAAAGTGAAATTGCTTTTTTAAAAAACAATTCGCCGTTTACTGTTCTTGACGATGATAATTATGCAAAGCAACTTTTTTTGGAAACTGATGTAAAAAAGGCATTTTGGTCTTTGGTGTCCGAGTTTTGTGGAGCTGAATTTAATCTTAAAACGAAAGAGAATTTTGTTCCAAAAAACAATGAAATTTATTTGTATGAGGTTTCTTCCCATGAAAAAAGTCATCAAAATGCTGAAAATTCGAATATTTCGTATACGGACAATTTTTTTGTATTTGAAGTTTGCTTTGTTTGCTCACGGGAAAAATCAATAAGTGATTTTTTTACGCAAACAACAACACCTAAAATTGCAATCACAAGCGATATTAAAAAAGTTTTGCCGTATTTTGAGGAGCGACTGGGTAACTTTGAAATCGTCGTGGAAGAAAATCCTGAAAATTGTATTAAAATGCTTTCAAAATCTGAATACGATGCCATTTTGATAAATGCAACTTATTTGCAGCAACGATATAAACTTTCTGATTATAGGACATTAACCGATGCGGAAGTTGTATATTACAAAATACCAATGTGTATGGCTGTGGTTGGTAAAGATTCGGAAAAACTTACTTCTATTTTAAACAGAGCATTTTCTCAGCTCCCACAAGATTATTATTCGAAAAGATTAGAAAAAGAGGGAATTTTTGTGCAAACAAAGCCTTCTTTGGAACGGAAAATAAATTTCGCGCTTTTAGTTTCGTTAATTTTGCTGGTTGTAATTTTTGTAAACACGATTGTTTTGACTTTTCGGCATACAAGACTTGGACGCGAGGCGATTTTTAAGGATTCCCTTACGGGTTTGCTTTCTTTGCAGGGAATTGAGTTTGGCGCGGAAAAACTTTTTAGGCAATCGCATTACAAAAAACAATTTTTGCTCTCTGAATTGAATATTCGCGATTTTTCTTCGGTGAATCACATTTATGGTCAACAAAAGGGCGATAAAATTATTTTAACATTGGCGGCGGCTCTTAAACAAAAATTCCCTGCGCAAACGGACGACATTTTAGTTGCGCGTGGCTATGCTGATGTTTTTTATATTTTGATTCCTATGGATTCTTCGGAAGCGGAAATTTTAAAATATATGCGCGGAATTCAACTTTCGTTGCAAGATTTTGTAAATCAAAAGGAAAATGTTAAAATTATCTTAAAAAGTGGGAACGTTTTTTGTGGAACAGCAAAAAATACAACTTTAAAGGATATAATCAGCAAAGCAACATACGCGCGGCGGTCAAATCGCGACAGCGTGATAGAAAATTTTTCGGTGTTTACACAAGAATTGAGCGAACAACGCGAAACCGAAGAAATGATTGAAAACGAAATTGAAGAAGCCCTGCAAAAAGAAGAATTTGTTGTACACTTTCAGCCTAAATTAAGTTTAAAAGATGGAAAAATCTGTGGCGCAGAAGCCCTTGTTCGCTGGAATCGATTGGGAAAAAAATCACTTTCGCCCGATAAATTTATTCCAATTTTGGAAAAAAGCGGACTTGTCGGTAAACTTGACGATTTTGTTTACGAAACTGTTTTTCGTTATATGAGTTATTTGCGGCAAAGTTCGTTTCCGATTATTCCCATTTCAATGAACATTTCGCGCTTAAATTATGACATACGGACTTTTGTGGATAAACTTGACCGTCTTACGCTAAAATACGACGTTCCCCGCAGGTTTATTGAGCTTGAAATTGAAGAACGTTTTGCGGGTGCGAATGACACTCTTGTGAAAAACCTTGTGGATGCTTTGCATAAGTCGGGCTACTCTGTAAGTATGGACGATTTTGGCTCTGGACAATCCACTTTAAATATGTTGAGCGAAATTCAAGTTGATACGATAAAATTTGACCAAGGCTTTTTGCGGACATCGCTTGATTCAAATGATGCGAGAGTTGTTTTAACCGCAATGATAACAATGGTGCGAGCTTTGGGGCGACATTCGCTGTGCGAAGGCGTTGAAACTGAAGAACAAATTGAATTTTTGCGGACAATTGGTTGCGAAATCGTTCAAGGATTTTACTATTCCAAGCCACTTTCTGCCACTGAATTTAAGGAATTTTTAAGGACACACGTTTAATGCTTTTAGAAAAATTTGAAAATTTGCTTTTTGATTTTGACGGCACGATTATGGATACTTCTGAGGGAATTTTTCATTCCTTTGATTATGTGGAACAAAAACTCGGTCTTACGGATAAGGGCAAAGATTTTTACCCAAAGTTGGTAGGGCCGCCGCTTGCCGAAAGTTTTTCTCGGTTTTTTGGTTTGGCTGAAGATGAAATTCAAAATGCTATAAAGGTGTATAGGGAGTATTACAAAAAAGGCGGAATGTTTGAAGGTAAAATCTACGATGGATTTGAATCCCTTTTAAAATCGCTCAAAAGTGCAAACAAAAAGTTGTTTGTTGCCACAAGCAAGCCAGAAATCTATGCCCGACAAATTCTTTCTCGGCTAAAAATGGATTCGTATTTTGATTTTATCGGTGGAAGTGACACTGCGGAAAAAGACCGCATTCGTAAAGTTGACGTTATTCGCTATGTTATGAAAGAAAATTCGCTTTTTCCACAAAATACAGTGATGATTGGCGACCGATTTTATGATATTGAAGGCGCACAGCAAGCTGGAATAGCAAGCATTGGCGTTTTGTGGGGATTCGGAAGTGAGCAAGAGCTAAAAGATGCGGGCGCAAACGTTTTAGTGTCTACCCCGCAAGAGCTTTTAGTTTAAGACAAACTTTTGGTTTTTGTTATTTGTTTCCAAAAAGGCGCAATTCACCATTTTCTAAGGCGGCAAAATGTGTAAATCCTGATTTTTCTAGCTGATTTAATTGTTGCCCGATTTTTTTGTGCTTTTTTATGACAGATACGTTGTATGCTTCACGAAGTTCTGCGGCTTTTTTTAACACATCGGGAAAATCCTCAGAAGAATCATATAAAAGCGCGTATTTTTCTTTTTGCCCCCTGATTTCCGTCTTTTTTTCAATTAGAATTTCGCAAATTCGTTCAAATCCGATTGAAAAGCCAACTGCAGGAATCTGTTGCCCGATAAATTTTCCAATCATTCCGTCATAACGTCCGCCGCCAGCAATTGCACCAGAAAATTCTGGACAGCTGACTTCAAAAACTATTCCCGTGTAATAGCCTTGTCCGCGAACAAGAGAAGGGTTGTATACAACTGTATAGTTGCCCGTTCCAATTTTTTGTGCAGTGGTCAAAACGTATTGTAAATCGCGTGCAATTTCAGAATCATTTAAGTGTGAAATTACGTTTTTAAGTGAAAAATCGCCTTCGGACAAAAATGATTCAAGCTTTTGAATCGCATTTTCAGGGAATCCTTTTTGACTTAAGTCTAATTTTACGCCATCAATTCCGATTTTGTCTAATTTGTCAAAACTGATGCAAACAGAATCGAGAGAATCGGGTGTAAAACCCATTGTTTCTAACATTGACCGCAAAACGCGCCTGTCATTTATATTTACAGAAAAATCTCTAAAACCAATCGCAAGCAATGCGCGGGCGGTAACATCAATCAACTCAACTTCGGCATTGGGGCTAGAATCGCCTAAAATGTCAATGTCGCACTGCACAAATTCTCTAAACCGCCCTTTTTGCGGACGTTCAGCGCGATAAACGCGGTCGGTTTGTATAACTTTAAACGGAAACGGCAAAAGTTCGCGGTTTGCGGCATAATAGCGCGAAAGCGGAAGCGTTAAATCGTAACGCAAGCCCAAATCGCTTAACAGTTCGGGATTGTTACTTTTTAAGGCTTTTTCAAGTTTTTCACCGCGTTTTAAAACTTTAAAGATTAAATTAAGATTTTCGCCACCTTCAGATTTGTTTAAGTTTTCAATGTCTTCGAGAATCGGAGTAGAAATCCGCTCAAAGCCAGAATTTTGGTACACCTCTAAAATTTTTGACTGAATTGAATCTCTTAGACGCTGCTCATAGGGGAGAATGTCCCGCATTCCTTTTACCGCTTGTGTTTTCATTTTTACCCTCATCTAACATTTGTCGTTGATTTGCGCGTGGAAACTCGAAAAATCGCATTTTTTTGAGAATTCGACTTACCATTTTATATTTTTTTTGGCAAATGCGCAATGAGGGCAATTTTTACATTCGCAACAAGTGCTGCTGGTGCAAGCAACGTCATATTTTGTTTGCAAAGTTTACATTTTTTGTAGTTTTTCTTCAATGCTTGCAACACGCTGAATGTCGCGCACTGCGTCTGACAGATTTTCTGCAACTCGCTCAATAATAAGGGATTCTTCTGGTGAGTTTGTGATGAAAAAATCTTCATTCAACGCTGAAACGATTTTTTTTAACTCTTTAATTCTTTCGTTACATTCACAAATCAATGGACTCATATTTTCCTCCTAAATTTTGCGGCTAAGGTTTGTCGCCTTTAGCTTATGGTTTTAGCATAATTGCATTTTTTGTCGGTGTCTAATATTTTTTTTGTATAAAATTCATAGCTAAAAAGTATGAATAAAAGGAAAAAACGCAAACTGCTTTGCAAAACAAGGATATTGCGCTGTTGTGGGGGATTTTGTAAAATGTTTGTATGGCAAAGAAAGTTTTAATTACGGGTGCAAGTAGCGGTTTGGGCGAAGAATTTGCGAAAATTTTTGCGCGTGATGGTTATGACGAGATTCTTGTGGCGCGGTCAAAAGAAAAACTTGAACTTTTAAAGGCAGAACTCGAGTCAGCTTTTAAAGTGCAAGTGCAAATTTTGGTGCAAGATTTGTCTGAGCCACATTCTGCCCGCAATGTTTGCAATTTTGTGCAAAAAAATGTGCTGGGGCTTGACGTTTTGGTAAACAATGCGGGCTTTGGCGATTTTGCACTTTTTGCCGAAAGCGCGTGGATGCGGCAAGAAAAAATGATTCAACTGAATGTGACTACACCTTTGGAATTGACCTATGAACTTTTGCCAAATTTGATTCAAAGTCGCGGGAAAATTTTGAACGTTGCCTCGATTGCCTCATTTATGCCAGGCGCAAATATGTCAGTTTATTACGCGACAAAAGCTTTTTTGCGTTCTTGGGGGGAAGCCCTTTTTGTTGAGCTAAAAGAAAAAGGTGTGAGCGTTACAACTTTGTGTCCTGGCCCGACAAACTCAAAATTTTGGGATTCAGCGCGGGCTAACGAATCCCTATTGATGAAATCAGCGCATTTTGCATCTGCAAAACAGGTTGCCGAGTATGGTTACAAAAAAATGGTATCTGGCTCTGCACTAGCCGTGCCTGGTTTTTCAAATAAAATGCTTGTGTTTTTGATTAGAATCCTCCCGAGGTCTTTAGTAAGAAATGCCGTGTATGCGGTACAGCGCAAATCTTCTAATCCATAAAGTTTTTTTCCCATTCGTCAATAAGGGAAGCGTAAACGTAATCTTTTAGGTCAATAATCATAGAAACTTTTTCCGCCATATCGCCACACAAACAAACTGCCCGCAACTCTTCCTTTTTTAAGCCGTTCAAATAAGCAAGGGCATTTGTTAGCGTTTGAATGAATTGCTCCTGAGAATTTTTTTTGCGAGAAGGAATCAAAATACATTCCCACAAAAAATCCGCGTCTTTAGAAAATTGTTCAAACCCCGCAGGGAGCATATCGTTAATTTCGGTCATAATTTAATCATACTCGCAGAATCCGAAAATTGTCAAATTTTTTATGTTTTCGCTTTTTGTGTAGCAGCGCGTGGGCGTAGGGGTAGGAATGGCGCGATTTTTTTACTAAAATGGGCAAAGGGGGAAAATTATGAACTATGCCGCAGTAAGCCATCATGCCTATGGAACTTTTTGTTATCCGATTAATAAAAATAATCTTAAAATAACAATCCAAACTGGAAAAGATATAAAATCGCTTGTTTTAATTTGGGGCGACCCGTTTTTGTCCGAAAAAATCGAAGGAAAATGGAAGTGGAAAAGTTTGCAGGAGGATTCCTTTGTGCGGAAAGAAACTCAAAATCATTTTTTGTGGACAATCATTGTTTCTCCTCCTTTTAAAAGATGCCGCTACTATTTTAAAATTTCAGATGGAATTGAGGACAAATATTTTTTTGAAGACGGATTTTTTGCCGTAAATGAAAAAACTCCCGAAAATCACGTGCAATTTATTTTTCCGTGGATGAACGAAATTGACATTTGCACCGTTCCCTCTTGGGCGCAACAAACAATTTGGTATCAAATTTTTCCAGCTAGATTTGCGCATGGCAAAAATCCCGCAGACAAAAATCCGCTTTTGCCTTGGGCTAGTCCTACGCAAAAAGTCAAAAATGAAGAGCGGTATGGGGGAAATTTGCGCGGAATAATTGAGCATTTGGATTACCTAGAAAAACTCGGCATAAATGGACTTTATTTGAATCCCGTAAATCTTGCAAAAAGCCAGCACAAATACGATACAACTGACTACTTTACTATTGACGGGGAGTTTGGAACGCGCGAAGATATGATTGAATTGGTGCAAAAGGCGCACGTGCGGGGAATGCGGGTAATGCTTGACGGCGTTTTTAATCACACGGGGTGGGATTTTTTTGCATGGCAAGATGTTGTAAAAAATCGCGAAAAATCGCCCTATGCCTCTTGGTACATTGTAAACGATTTTGATTTTGCCGAATATCCGTCGGATGCAGCTAAAAACGGAAAATTTTATTCTTTTGCGTTTACCGACCACATGCCAAAGTTAAACACCTCGAATCCTGATGTAAGAAAATACATTGTAAATGTTTGCGAACGTTGGGTTAAAGAGTACGATATTGATGCCATTCGGCTTGATGTTGCAAATGAAATTTCCCACGAGTTGTGCCGCGAACTTCATAATTCGCTACGCGCCCTCAAAAGTGATTTTTTTATTGTGGGAGAAATTTGGAATCACGCACTTCCTTGGCTTACAGGCGACCAATTTGATTCCGTTATAAATTATCCGCTCCGAACTGCAATTATGGATTTTGCCGAGGACAAAAGTCAAACTGCGCACGAGCTTGAAATGCAGCTGAATTTGTGTTTTTTTATGTATATGGAGCAAAATGAGCGCGTCCTTTTGAATCAGCTAGACAGCCACGACACGCCACGCTTGGTAACAAAATGCAAAAACCGCGACCTTGCGTTGCAACAATTTGCTTTGCTTTTTATGCTTACAGGCTCAATTTGCCTTTATTACGGCACGGAAGTTTTGCTTGAAGGCGAGCATGACCCCGATTGCCGCCGTTGTATGCCGTGGAACGAAATTGAAGCGGGCAAATACAAAACTGAACTTGCCATTTTTTCAAGCCTGATTGCTTTGCGGAAAAAATTTAAGGCTTTTTCGGAATTGGATTTTTGTTTTGTTTCCCAACAAAATTCGCAAATCCCCGACAATTCGCGCATAATCCAACTTTATAAATCTGAACCAAAATCAAATGAGCGTTTTTTGTTTACGGCAAATTTCAGCGAAAAAGATTTTAGGCTTAATTCCACACCAATTTTGCTACTCTCCCACAAACTGCAAAACTTAAACCTACGGCCCGGCGGCTTTGCAATACAAAAGTGCTAAAATTTGCCCGTCATTCTGAGGGGTCAAACCCCGAAGAATCTATGTAATCTTTGAAAAAAAGGTGTTTTTTTGGTAAGTGACACAGATTCTTTGCGGGCGTACCCGCTCAGAACGACACGCACTTTCTTGCACATTGAGTGCAGTTGTAAAGCACGAAAAATTGTTGCTCAACGAACGGATTGTGGCATAAGGGCATCTCGAAAAACTCGTTTTAGATAATTTTTTTCGAGATGCCATCGAGTTCTAAGTCATTGAAATACAACGAATTAGAACATCACATTTTCAAAGTTACCTCTAAAAATTGCAATTTTTAGAGTTTCCCTCAACATAGGCATAGGCATTATGATTATGAATACTCTCAAAATTTTCACATTCCACGCTAAACCAAGTAAATGGTTTTTCGCACTTTTGAAAATTTTTTAAGCCTAAATACACTTCCCTAACAACGTCTTCAACAAAACGCGGATTTTCATAAGCGTGTTCAGTTACCCATTTTTCATCTGGGCGTTTTAAAATGCTGTACAAACCGCCCGAAGAACTTTGTTCAACTAATTCAATAATATCTTCAATCCAAAAAAGGCTTGTGTTTTCTAGGCAAACTGTAACAAGTCCCCGCTGATTGTGTGCTCCATATTTGCTAATGGCTTTTGAACAAGGGCAAAGCGTTGTAACTGGAACTTGAACGCTCACAAAAAAATGCTCACTTTCTGCGCAAACTTCCCCTTTGTACGTGCAAGTGTAGCGCATTATGCTTTCCGCTTTTGTTACGGGAGCAGTTTTTTGCATAAAAAATGGAAAAGTCATAGTTCCAAACGCCCGATTTGCCGCTAAAGAACTTTGAATATCGCGCAACATAGACAAAAATTGCTTCATTCCAAGGTTTTGCCTGTAACGATGAAAAATTTCCACAAAGCGCGACATATGCGTTCCCTTGTAATTGTGCGGGAGATTTACAAAAAGGTCTACATTTGCCGTTGTTTGCTGACTTCCGTTTTGTTTGTCAAGAACTTTTACGGGATATTGCAGATTTTTTACGCCAACTTTTTCAAGTGGAATTTCTCTTGTATCAATACTATTTTGAATGTCAACCATAATTTTACCGTTTTACAATTTAAGAGTATTTTCAGCGGCAAAAAGTGTGTTGTACATAAGCATTGCTATTGTCATAGGTCCTACTCCGCCGGGAACTGGTGTTACATAAGAAGCGACTTCTTTTACATTTTCAAAATCAACGTCGCCAGAAAGTCTAAATCCGCTTTTTTTGCTTGAATCTGGGATTCGCGAAACACCAACATCTATAACGCAAGAGCCATTTTTTACCATATCCTTTGTGATTAACTCGGGGCGACCTGCACACGCAATTAAAATGTCAGCTTTGCGCGTAAAATCCGAAAGATTTTTTGTTCCCGTATGACAAAGTGTTACAGTTGCATTGTATTCTTTGCGGCTCAAAAGCAAGGAAAGCGGTTTTCCTACAATATTGCTTCTTCCAACAATTACAACGTTTGCGCCTTCTGTTTTTACATTCATTTTTTTTAGCAAAACAAGGATTCCATGCGGTGTACAAGGAATAAATCCATTCATACCCAAAAAAAGTTTTCCTGTGTTTTGAGGATGAAATCCATCCACGTCTTTTTCTGGAAGAATCGCTTGTATGACTTTTTCTTCATTAATATGCTTAGGGAGCGGAAGCTGAACTAAAATTCCATGCACTAAAGAATCGTCATTTAATTCTTGAATTTGTCTTAAAAGCTCAGATTCAGAAATATTTTCTGGTAAATAAATACTTTTATCGCTCATTCCAACTTCGGCTAAGGCTTTGCGCTTTCCCGTTACATAAGACACGCTCGCTGGGTCGTTTCCCACAAGAATCACGGCAAGGCACGGAACGATTCCCTTTTCTTTTAAAACATCCACTTTTTCTGCGATTTCAGATTTTACTGTTCCCGCGATTTTTTTCCCATCAATTATAATTGCACTCATTTGTAACCTTTTTCATTCAATTTTGTATTATAAATAAACTTGTTCTGTTGAATCTGCAAAAGTCAAGATTCACACAAGGTCTATTGTAAACAAAATTAAAAAATTATATTATAGTTTTTGTCTTTGATATTGACTTTACTATATTCGATTTTTAAATAAATTTCCATAGTGCACGGACTTTTTCAAAATGCACTAATTTTGAGAGGATTTATGAAACGTTTTTTTTCTTTGATATGTACATTGTTTCTCATTTCTAGCCTATTTGTTTATGCCCAAGACAAATATGAAGAAGAAGATGATGATATTCAGGACATTCAAGAACAACACGAAAATGCTAACGAAGTTGAATTTATCTATAACAGAATTCAAAAAGGCGACCAATATTTTCGTATGGCTTTAGGACTTACCTCCCCGCTAAATTTTGGAAATCCTTTTACTGACGATGGAAAATTAAAAATTGGCGGTCTTTTTAACTTAGGCTACCATTATTTTTTTAACAGCTATTTTGCCGTTGGAATTGACGCAGGTTTTGGCTTTAACGTAACAATTGGTAGCAACGTATTTAATTACGTTCCGATTTTTGCAACTATAACTTACCAGCCGACCATTGGGAATTTTGAGTTTCCACTTACGGCGGGTGTAGGAATGGCTTGGGAAACTTACAGCAATTACACTTATTGGCCAGCGTTGGTTTTAAAAGGCGAAGCGGGAGTGCATTATAGAATTACAAATAGTTGGTCTCTTGGAGGGGATATTTCCTATATGTTTATGCCACAATTTACAAAACTCTATACAGATGTACAAAATCCAACAAATACTGACGAAGTAAAATCGAGCGAAAACTGGTTTGGTCACTTTTTGGGTATTTCTGTAACCGCACGTTATTATTTCTAAAGGATAAAAAAAATGAAGTGTTCTGCAAATAAAAATAAATTTTTTCTTCTAACAATTTTGCTTTTTATTTCTACAAGCATTTTTACTTCTTGCCACGATGCCATTTTTGATATGATAGATAAGGAAGTTAAACTTGAATCAAATGGAATTATGGGCGACATACATTCAATTGTTCCTTTTGGAGATTTTCTCTATTGCGCAAACGGTAAAGCACTTTACAAAAAAACAAACGAATCTTCAAATTCTACAGGAAATTACAACGAGCAGTGGGAAAAAGTTTCAACTACAGATTTAAGCGGAACGATTGAGTTTCTTGCCTCCGATAACAATTATTTGTATGCGCTTACATACACTTTTAGCGAAAACGCAAGTAGCTACAATGTGGTGTCAGAAATTAAATGTTTCTATTCTTCAGATGGAGAAAGTTTTACCGAAATCGATTTTTCATCAACTGGAATTTCTGAAAATTACCTTAATACAACAAGCTATGTCAAATTGTTTGACAATCAGGCTTCACTCGATTCAGGAAATCGAAAAGCATACATTCGCTTAACGACCGATGACAAAAATGGTGTTTTTTACACTTTAAATGGAGAAAGCTATACAGTTGCAACAGAAGCTTGTAAAGATAGTTCTAGTTCAACTTCGCCAAATTCGGCAGTGTATTTTAACGGAAAAACTTATTTCTTTGAAGCCTACGATGCCACCGCAAATGATAGCTATATGTATTACGCAACAGGAAATAGCTCAACGCTTTACTATTCAGATGGCTCTACAGAAAACTCCGTTTCTCCTGCAGTCGGGTCAATTTATTCTCTTGCACTCACCTCTGACTACTTAATTTTGGGAACTTCAACTGGAATTAAGCGACTTTCTCTTACAAGCGGTGTTCCTGCCTCAAGCGCAACAACATTTTCTAGCAATGCGTCTTCAATTTTAACAAATCGCATTTATATGCTTTACATTTTAAATCCTAGTGTTGCAGAAGGCGCAGATGATGAATATGCGTGTATGACAATTTACGGAACGCTTTCTTCTGCGACTGACAGTTTTTCTGAAACAGGATTGTACGCATTTTATCCAAACAGAGGAACGTGGAATCGGGACGGAACTGCTGACACCAGTTCTTCTGGCAATTAAAAATGTCGTTCAGCTCAGAAAATAATCTTTTTGATAACGATGACAAAAAACAAGAACCGCTTGCCGCTCGAATGCGTCCTAGAACACTAGACGAATATATAGGACAAGACCATATTGTTGGCAAAGGAAGATTGTTGCGCCGTGCCATTGCCGCCGACCGCTTAACTTCTGTTATTTTTTACGGTCCGCCTGGTAGCGGCAAAACTACGCTTGCTCGTGTAATTGCAAATCATACTTCGTCAAATTTTATAACGCTAAATGCCGTTTTAACTGGTGTTGCCGATATTAGAAAAAGCATCTCCGAAGCCGAAGAAGCTCGTCGTTTGTATGGCAGAAAAACGATTTTGTTTGTTGATGAAGTTCACCGCTGGAACAAAAGCCAGCAAGATGCCCTTCTCCCTTGGGTTGAAAATGGAACGATTATTTTAATTGGAGCTACAACAGAAAATCCTTTTTTTGAAGTAAATAAAGCTCTTGTAAGCAGGAGCCGAGTTTTTCAGTTAAAACCGCTAACACAGCTCGACTTAAAAAAGGCAGCTTTTCAGGCTTTACAAGATGTTGAACGCGGTTATGGGCATTGGAATGTTAGCTTTGAAAAAGGTGCGCTCGAACATTTAATTCAAACTGCAAACGGAGATGCAAGAAGCCTTTTAAATGCACTAGAATTAGCCGTAGAAACAACACCTCAAGAATGGAATCCGAATGGGAATCCGCCAAAACCATCGTATGGAAGCACAATTTACATTAGCCAAGAAGTTGCAGAAGAATCAATTCAAAAAAAAGTTGTTTTATACGACCGCGATGGCGATTATCATTATGACATAATTTCAGCTTTTATTAAGAGTTTGCGCGGGCGCGACCCAGATGCGGCTTGTTATTGGCTTTCGCGAATGGTAAAAGAGGACGATGAC
>CALCEK010000245.1 GCA_937900125.1 uncultured Treponema sp.
ACAGGGCTATCTGCAAAAACTCATGGACATAGAATTTCACAGCCCGACGGTGCAGGCAAAGTACCTTCGGGCTAAGCGGTACGTAGAAGAATTTTTGCTTGAAGATTTTGGGAAGTGATTACGTGGACGTAATTGCATTGGTAGGACCCAGCGGCACGGGGAAAAGTCATCGTGCCCTGCAAGTTGCCCGCGAGCACAATGCCGACGCGATTATCGATGACGGGATTTTGATTAAAGACGGGCACATCATAGCGGGCGAATCCGCCAAGACCGAGAAAAGCCGAATCATGGCAGTGAGGCGGGCGATTTTCGTTTTGCCGGGGCACGCCGAAGACGTTCGCGAGGCGATTCATCGCATTCAGCCGCACAGAATTTTGGTTATCGGCACGTCAGAAAACATGGTTCACAAAATCGCCAAGACGCTTAAACTTCCGTCGATTCAGCTGATTGTGCGTATCGAAGACATTGCGTCGCGAGCGGAAATTGAAACCGCGCAATTTCATCGCCTCAAGGAGGGCAAGCATATAATCCCCGTCCCGACGATTGAACTTAAGCCGCACTTTTCGGGCTATCTGGTTAATCCTTTGCAATCGATTTTCAAACAATCGAACGTCCGACGCCGCAAGCTCGGTGAAAAATCAATCGTGCGCCCCGTTTTCAGTTA
Source organism: uncultured Treponema sp. (assembly GCA_937900125.1). Classification (GTDB taxonomy): domain Bacteria; phylum Spirochaetota; class Spirochaetia; order Treponematales; family Treponemataceae; genus Treponema_D. The sequence continues at coordinate 665 of CALCEK010000245.1, forward strand.
CTACGGCAAGCTGATTATCGACGACAGAGTTATCGAGGCTGTCGTTGAGCGAATCGTCAAAGCGCGGGAATTCGTCAAAAGTTTGAAGAACATCACAGTCAAGCATCTGTTGAAAGGTGACGACGATCACGGCTTGACAATCTCCTGCGAGGTCGTTTTAAGCTACGGCAACCATATCCCTACGTTGATTCGCCAGACGCAAGCTTATGTTCGCGAGGCAGTCGAATTTACTACGGGTATGATTGTTCACGCGGTTGACATCAGTGTTAAAGCTCTTTACGTCGAAGAACGCCGAAGACTTTTATAAAAAAAAAACATTTGACTAAGCCCCTTGCGTAAAGAAAATTTATGATGAGGGGGTTAGTTTTTTGTTCGGAAAGTTTTTCATTTTCTAAAATAAGAGAATTTACCGCTTCTACAGCGGAATCTGCGGTATTTTTTAGCGTTTTAGCTGCAATTTTTTCCATAGTAAAAGCAAAAGTGGGAATTGCATTTTTTTGTGGAATTGAGTTAAACCTTGAGCTAAGGGCTTTAATTTTGTTATACGAAGAATCCTGTTGTTTTAGGGCAGAAAAAAGGCTTTGGGGGGCTTTGGAATCTAAGGCAGAAGCAGAACTTTTATACGCAAAGGCGGTATTTTCTTCTTTTACAAGCATTTGCGCTTCGGCATCTGATAAAAAAGTTGGGTCGTATTGAGAAATAGCATATTCAACTTCCTCTTTTTGCCGCTTCAAATCGGCTTCGCTTAATTCAGAAAGCGCGTTTCGCATTTCAGAAAGTCGCTCTTCATAAAAATCCACAATGCCCTGTTTTTCAAGTTCGTAGAGCTGCCTATCAGAATCCAATTCCGCTCTCTGAGAGGTTGCTTGTTCAAGACTGCGACTATCGTATTCGGCTAATTGTTGCTGACCAAGACGAATTATTTCATCGCAAGAGGCAATTTCTGTATCTAAAGCTCGAATTTTTTCCATTCGGGTTTTATACGTTTTTTCGATTAGAGCTTCGCGTTGTTTTATTTCTTCAGATTTTTTTAAGTTTAGCGAATAAAGCGTTTTTAGCGCAACACTTCGTTCATTTTCAGCTTGATTTAAGTCTATTGTTTTTTGTGCTTCAAGCCGATGTTTTTCGTTCAAAGCTTCATTGATACGCTCTTGAGTTCCGCCTACAAGATTTAAAAGTCGCCGCAAATTCAAATCATTAAATTCTTGCACTTCAACGGCGATTTTATTATTTTTATAATTGACAAATAAATTCAAAGCCAAAGTCAAAATTCCAACGGAAAGAAGAGTTATTCCCATTATGACAAAAATTGGTTTTAAATTTTTTAACAGATTTTTGCTCGTTGAAGCGTATGATTTTTCAAAATCGTAAGAAATTCCGCCCGAATTTTTTGGGAGTTTTTCGCTTTCTAAGGCTAAAAAATTTTGAATCCGTTTTATTTTTCCGTCATCGTCCATATTCCGCTCCAACCGCTAGGTGCATTTGTAAAGGAAATACGTTCAACAAAAACATTTGCAACTTTTAGCGAACAAGTTAAAAATTCGCGCTTCGCATTCCCCCAATCACCTGTATAGTATAAAGCAAGTGCTTTTTCAAATTTTTCAAATTCGCTTTGGGGATAAGCATCGCACACATTTTTTCCCTCCCCCGTTAACGCAAGCGGAAAATAGATTTTTGTTCCAGTTTGTTTTCCTTTTACTTGCACAGTGTCAATTTCGTAAAAAATATATTTTCCATTATATTCAGGAATCGAAAGAATTTCGTTGCGGACATATTCGCTGACTAAAACGGGCAAATTATAAATTCGCGTAAGCCCTTCAATTCTTGAAGCCGAGTTTACATTGTCCCCAATTACCGTGTTTGTCATATATTTTAAAGAGCCAACATTTCCGTAAAAAACGCTTCCTCCATCAATGCCAACACCAATTTCAATCATAACTGCGTCAAAAACGCGCTCACTTTCTGCGTCAAAATCCCCAGAAGCTTCTAATTCTTTGCGCCGCAAAATCATTTTTTCCCTAAAACGAGAGGTGTGAGCGAGCATTTTCCAAGCACAAGAAACGGCATCTTCGGATTTTTGATGATTCACTTGAGTTTCGCCTTCATCCCGAATACCAAAAACTCCAAGAATCGCATCCCCAACAATCGAACCGATAAACGCCTTTGAATGACCATTTTTTTCGCTTTCATCATTTTGAATGATTCCAATAATCGAATTGTAATGAATGTTCAAAAGCCGAATAATGTCGTTTCCTAAAACCTCAGTTCGATTTGTAAAATCTTTTATGTCCGTAAACAAAATTGTCAATTCTTGCTCTTCGCCCTGCAATTCAACCCGATGATTGTTGTACGCTTCGTCAACAACGTGTTTTGAAACAAATTTTTGAAAAATATTGCGCATATTTACGGTGTTTACGTACAAATTGTTAAAATTCACCGCAAGATATGTGATGTCATCATTTGGCGCGTCAGAAATGTCGATTGGAATCTCATTCGCCACTTCAAGTTTATTTTGCTGAAGGGCAAAAACCTCTTTTGTAAAATTTTTAAGTGGCTCAAATAAGCGATTCAAAAGGGAAAGTCCAACAAAAACGAATCCAAGTGACAAAATCACTATAACAATTAACACCCACAAATATACAGTATACAAATTACGACGAGTGTCATTTCGCAATTCTGCTCGCACAAGATAGCAATCCCAATCGGCATGGTACTTGTAAACGCCAATGTAATTTTCTCCCGAAGGGCCTTTAAATAGAAGAGAACCTTCTTCCGTCTGCAGAAGAGCTTCTAAAACATCGCTTCCAAAAGCTTCCCACTTTTGCCCAGGCACCGCTGACACTTGAAACAAAAGCGAACCATCTTTTTTTATGCCAAGCGCAAGGCTGTGTTCCATACTAAAATTTCTCACGGCAGAATTACGAATCGCCGCAAGCGAAGAAGCCTCGTCTTGTGTATAGAGACTTATTTGATACTGATTTCCTGCAACCGAATACAAATCGGTCAGTTGATATACGAGCAATTTGTTTGTTAAATCGATTATTTGTTTTTGAGAAAAAACGAGCGTAATAAAATTAGTTGTCAAATTTGAAAATAAAATTAAACTAATAAAAATAACAAGAATCTTTACAGAAAGCGGAATTATTGCAGTTCCACCAACTCGCTTAAAAAAACTCTTTTTCCCCGCAAACACGTTCTTATTTTACACAGATTGCATTTATTTGACAACAGTATTATTCTAAGAAAATAATGGACAAAAATAAACGAGGTTCTTCCCTACTTGCAAAAGGCTTTTCGCTTTCAATTTTGACGCTTTTTTCGCGGATTTTAGGTCTTTTGCGGGAAATGACAAAAGCTACTTTTTTGGGAACAAGCATTTACGGCGCCGCTTTTTCT
>CALCEK010000246.1 GCA_937900125.1 uncultured Treponema sp.
CCTCGCCCTCTCGTGGGGCAAGTTCTGGCGCATCTCGCTACTGGCGTTGCTCAACTTGTGCGCTGCCGTTACACTCATTTACGGCTACAACTTCATGGCTAGCGGTGCCGCCACCACCATACAATTCTCCTACCCCATCTTCACGTGCCTGATTATGATGATTTTCTTCGGAGAACGGCCGAACCGGCGCGTCATCATTGCCATCGTACTCGCCGTGCTCGGTGTGGCGGCTTTGTCGGGCATCGACCTCGGAGGCAGTAGCAACTTCTCGCTCATCGGTCTCTCACTTGAACTCACGGCAGGACTCACCTACGCCATCTACCTCGTGCTCGTGCCCGTGCTTAAAGTCCGCGAAATGGAAAGTTCGCACCTCACCCTGTGGGTGTTCCTCCTCAGCACCATCTATATGGCATTGTTCACCGCTTGCACCGGAGGCATACAAGCGATGCCCACCTTTGGTGTGGGTTTGAACTTGGTGTTCCTCGGCTTCATTCCCACTGCCGTATCAAATTTCACCCTCATCCTCGCACTCAGAGACATCGGCAGCACGCTCACCTCAATCCTCGGAGCACTTGAACCCCTCACCGCCATGATTGTCGGCATCGCCGTCTTCCACGAACCATTCACGGTAATCATTAAGGTAATTGTCCACCACGGTAGCCCTGTCGCTTGTACTTGCCATAGCAATATTCATGGTGCTCCCGTACTATGCTTCATCATGGATCATGAAGCTGTTTCACAGTGATTCTTCTGTGCTGCTTGCTGTTATAGAAGGAGTCCTTAAGCTTGCTATTTTTATTGGTTATATAGCAGCCATATCGCTTATGAAAGATATAAAAAGGACATTTATGTATCACGGTTCAGAACACAAGTGCATCAATTGCATAGAGAGCGGACATGAACTGACTGTTGATAATGTCATGGCATCCTCAAAAGAACACAGAAGATGCGGTACAAGCTTCATATTCTTTGTCCTTTTTATAAGTATTATATTCTTTATATTTCTGCATTTTGACAACAGGCTGTTAAGGATAGGAATGAGACTTCTGCTCATACCGGTCATTGCAGGCGTGTCATTTGAGTTCATACAATGGGCAGGCAATTCTGATTCTAAGCTGGCGGCAATACTCAGCCGTCCGGGTATGTGGATACAGGGACTTACTACGAAGGAACCTGAACGTGATATGGTTGAAGTTGCAATAGCTTCGGTTGAAGCAGTATTCGACTGGAGAAATTATTTAAGAGAGCAGGGGATAGAAGTTTCTGAAAAAAGCGCAGCTGTATCGCAATCGCCTCAGCCTTCGGGCGCAGAGGAGGATGAAGATGCGGCAGGAGCTGCGCATGAGCCAGATGGACTTGGCGCTGGAGGCTGGCATTTCGCAGGGCTTCCTTGCCATGATAGAGACGGGGCGCAAGGTTCCCACGATTCAAGCTGGCAAAAGCCCTGAACGTGCGGGCAGCCGCCCTTATGGAGGACTGCGACACGGGGCGCGAGGAGAAAAAGAAGCGGATAATCGAGATGATTCAAAAGGATTTGAGACCATTCCATGCTCCCATGATAGCACTCAGGTATGACAAGTCCTGTCGCGGCAGAGCATTTTTTTGAGAAAATGGGTTGTGTTTGGGAATATTGCGTTTGTTGTGGCGAATTCCTCAGTCTTGAGTTCTGAGTTCTGAGTCCTAACTCCTAACTTCTGACTCCTAACTTCTGACTCCTAACTCCTAACTCCTAACTCCTGACTCCTAACTCCTGACTCCTAACTCCTGACTCCTAACTCCTAACTCCTAACTCCTAACTCCTAACTCCTAACTCCTGACTCCATGTGCCTATTGCCCCTCCGAATGACGCGCAAATTTGTGCTGTTTTTTGTAGGCAAAATTACATTTTTTTTTCATACATAACAAGTTTTTATCAAGACAAAAAGGGCTTTTTGATTGTATAATAAATGTATGAAGATGGGAAAACATTTTTTTGTCTTATGTATATTTTTCTCTTTGCTGACAGGCATTTTGTGCGCACAAGGTTCTAATTTTGCCCCTGCCCCGCAGTCGCAAGCACAAGGACAGCAATCTTCGCCAAATGGGCAACCATCTCCGCCTACAAAACCTTCAAATCCTCAAGGCGAACAAAATCAATATTCAGAAAAAACGCCAAATCCGTCAGATTCGCAAAATAATGCAAACTCAAATTCCTATTCTTACACGCAAAATCAAAGCGCAGACACTTACCTATATCACGGAAAACGGCTTTACGCAAGCCACGAACCATTTTGCGTAGTTTTGGTAAAATCCACAAAATCAGAATTGCAAATAATGTTTAACCTTCCCATTGACCCGCGGACATTTACGCACGAATCCATTTTTGTAAACGGAAAACCGCTGGACTTAAGCACAAAAATTGCCTTTAGCAAAAATGCCAAAACGCTCGTCATTTCTTACGCAATTCCTAAAAGGCAAGAATGTACGCTTTCTTTTAAAAATGTGCAGGCTTGCGACGGCTCGTATCTTGATAAAGAAGAATTTACAAATTTGATTCAAGGAAAAACCGTTTCCTATTCCGTAAAATAAGGTGTAGAACTAAAAATGAAATCTCTTGCAAAAAAAATTGCGCTTCAGTTTTGTTCGGTAATCGCACTGCTTGTTATTTCTGTTTCAATTTTGATTTTGCAACTTTTGCGGACAAATATCCGTAGGCAAAACGATACAGAAATCACTCGTGCCATTGAAATTTTGTCTGACGCGCAACAAGCGGGACTTTCTTTGTATGAAGCCGAAATCAGCCTTCCCTATTACATTACTTACACGCTTTACGATGAAAACACGCAAGATATAACGGCAACAAACGACCCTTTTATTCCAATTTTGCCCGAATCAAATGAAAAATTCACGTTTTACCACAAAAAAGATTTTTACGCAGACGGCGATTTAGACATTTATTACAAAACAAACGTTCTTCAAGCAGAAAACCAAACCTACACAGTGCAAGTTGGAATTTCTTTAGACGAAGAAGACACCGCTAATTTTTTAAGCCAGCGGATTTTAGAAGTTGCCATTGCAATAGTCGTTCCGTTGCTTGTAATTTCCTACCTTGCTTCTTTTTGGATTGCAAAACGCACCTTGCGCCCGGTTGTAAGGATGACAAAAACGGCGGAAAGCATAAGTGCCTACAATTTAGACGTTATGCTCGATGTTACTTCAAATAATGACGAACTCGATTCTTTGGCGCGGACTTTTAACAATTTATTTGAACACATAAAAGAAGATTTTAAAGCGGTAAATGCCGCAAATCAGGCAAAATCAGCATTTTTGAGCAACATGAGCCACGAAATTCGCACACCGATAAACGCGGTGTTAGGCTTAGACGAAATGATTTTGCGTGAAAGCTCAGAAGAAAACGTAAAAACTTACGCAAAAGACATACAATCAAGCGGAAAATCGCTCCTTGCAATCATAAATGACATTTTGGATTTTAGCAAAATCGAAGCGGGAAAAATGGAAATTATCCCCGTTGATTACGATTTGTGTACGATGATTTCTGATTTGTCAAATATGATTTCTGAACGCGCTGAAAAAAAAGGACTCGATTTTATAATCAACATTGACGATTCTATGCCGCACAAATTACACGGCGATGAAACTCGTGTAAAACAGTGCATTTTAAACATTTTAACAAACGCCGTAAAGTACACAAACGAAGGCTCGGTAACAATGAGCTTTGGCTTTGCAAAAACAGGCGATTCTTCTATCAAACTAAAAGTGAGTGTAAAGGACACAGGAATCGGAATCAAAGAGGAAGACTTAAAAAAATTATTTTCGCCATTTGAACGCATAGAAGAACGCAGAAACCGCTCAATCGAAGGCACAGGCTTAGGAATGAGCATTGTAAAAAGCCTACTTTCCGCAATGAACAGTAAACTTTCGGTGCAAAGCGTTTACGGCTCTGGCAGCACTTTTTCTTTTGAAGTTGAACAGGGCGTTTTAAGCTGGGAAAAATTCGGAAACTTTGAAGAACAAAAGAAAAAGCTTCAAAGCAATTCAAAAACCTACACGGAAAGTTTTCAGGCTCCAGAGGCAAAAATTTTGGTTGTAGACGACACCCCGCTAAACTTAACGGTCATTTGCGGACTTTTAAAAAAGACGCGCATTCAAATTGAAACGGCAGAAAACGGCTCTACTGCGCTACAAATGGCGCGAAAAACGCCTTACAATATCATTTTTATCGACCACCGAATGCCAAAAATGGACGGCATAGAAATGCTCCACATTTTGCGGGGCGACAACGCAAGCGTAAATCAACACACAATTTGCATCGCGCTAACGGCAAACGCAATTTCTGGCGCAAGAGAAATGTACCTAAACGAAGGTTTTGAAGACTATCTTTCAAAGCCCGTTGAATCTGCCGCCTTAGAACAAGCGATCACGCGCTTTTTGCCCGACAAATTAATTTTGAAAAAAGGCGATGCGGGTTTTGAGGAAGACTCTTCTTCCGCAGAAAAAACGCTCGATTTTTCCCAAAACACAGAAACTTTTGAGCTTTGGAAAACGCTTTTTTGCCAAGATTTGCAGGAAGCCTTAAAAAATTGCGGCTCAAGCGAAGTCTTTTTGGAAGCGACAAAAAATTTCGCAGACGCAATAACAGAAAAGGCAAACGCAATCGAATCCTATTGTGCAGAAAAAGATTGGAAAAATTACACAATTCAAGTTCACGCACTAAAAAGTTCCGCGCGCCTAGTCGGCATTCCCGAACTTTCCGCCCTTGCCCTAAAACTTGAAGAAAAAGGAGATGAAGCCAAGTTGGTGAGCAAAGAGGCCGAAAGCTTCATTTTGCAAAACACCCCGCCACTTTTGTCACTTTACCGTTCATATTGTAAGCATTTTATGCCTTTTTCTACAGAAATGGCAGAAAAAAATACGGAAGATGCAAAGGAAACAATTTCTGAATCTCGGTTTAAAGAAGCACTTTCTTCCATAAAAGAATTTGCCGAAGCCTTTGACTTTGATGGAATCGACACCATAATAGCAGAACTTAATCGCTTTGAGCTTCCTTTAACTTGCAAAGACCAATTTAAAACTCTAAAAACCGCCGCTCAAAACGTAGACCAAGGAGCAATTCTCTCACTCGTATCTTAAACGCACATTATGTGCGCTGTCGCGCGTTACTAGGGAGGCGCGAGCAAAAAATCCGCCTACGAAACTTTTTTCAAAAGATAGACTCATTCAGAATAATGCGCAAAAAAAAGGGCTTCAACCGAAGCCCTCTTCTTACTCAGCAAAAATTAGCAGTTTTCTGCAAAGTATTTAATTGTGCGTACCATCTGGCTGGTGTAGCTGTTTTCATTGTCGTACCAAGAAACAACCTGAACCTCAAACAATCCGTCAGCAATTTTTGTTACCATTGTCTGGGTTGCGTCAAAGAGTGAACCATAGCGCATTCCGATTACGTCAGAAGAAACAATTTCATCTTCGTTGTAGCCGAATGTTTCTGGGTCAGAAGCCTTTTTCATTGCCGCATTGATTGCTTCTTTGGTAACATCATCGCCCTTAACAACTGCTGTAAGAATTGTAGTTGAACCTGTTGGAACAGGAACGCGCTGTGCAGAACCAATCAATTTTCCGTTCAATTCAGGAATTACAAGACCGATAGCTTTTGCAGCTCCAGTTGAGTTTGGAACAATGTTCTGTGCGCCTGCGCGGCTGCGGCGGAGGTCACCTTTGCGCTGTGGACCGTCAAGAATCATCTGGTCACCAGTGTAAGCGTGGATTGTTGACATAATTCCGCTCTGAATTGGGAACGCATCATTAAGTGCTTTTGCCATAGGAGCCAAGCAGTTTGTTGTGCAACTTGCTGCAGAAATGATATTGTCACCCTTTTTCAAAGTGTTGTGGTTTACATTGTAAACGATTGTTGGAAGGTCGTTTCCTGCAGGAGCAGAAATAACAACTTTTTTTGCACCAGCGTCAATGTGAGCCTGACTTTTTGCCTTAGAAACATAGAAACCTGTACATTCAAGAACTACGTCTACGCCGATTTTTCCCCAAGGAAGGTCAGCAGCATTAGGCATCTTGTAAATAACGATTTTCTTTCCATCAACTACGATGTAATTATCTTCACCTTCGCCATCATGAGATTCTACAGTATGTTTTCCTTCTCCGATGCGTCCTGCGTATCCGCCTTGTGCTGTATCATATTTCAAAAGATGAGCAAGCATTTTTGGGCTTGTCAAATCATTGATTGCAACTACTTCATAGCCTTCAGCAGCAAACATCTGGCGGAAAGCCAAACGACCAATACGACCAAAACCGTTGATAGCAACTCTAACATTAGCCATAAAAAAATAACTCCTATAAAAAAGAATTTTATGCTTCTATGATACTTCAATATTTCAAATAATTCAAGTTAATTTATGTAATTATTCTAAAGATTATTGCCCTTTATGCCGATAAAGGCTAAAATTTAAACAAAAATGGAAGTTGTTTAAGCGTCTATTTAATATGTCATTCTGTTTATTTTGTAACAGCTCCCATTTTTAACGAAGCACTAAAAAAATGACGAATCTTGAAAAATATTATAACAAATTCAACGAAGAACACCGACTTTTAACGCGACACGGTCAGGTGGAATACCTAACAGCGCAAAAATACATTCACGCTTACCTTCCAAAAGAAAAATCTGCAAATATTTTGGACATTGGCGCGGGAACTGGGCGATATTCCGTTCCGCTTTCAGAAGAAGGGCATTCTGTTACCGCCGTGGAACTTGTAAAGCGCAATCTTGAAATCCTTGAAAAAAAACATTCAAAAGTAAACTGTTGGCCAGGAAACGCGCTAGACCTTTCATTTTTGCCCGAAAATAAATTTGACCTTACGCTAATTTTTGGACCGCTGTACCATCTTCATTCGCAAGAAGAGCGACTAAAAGTTTTTGCAGAAGCAAAGCGTGTTACCAAAACAAGCGGAATTATAATGGCTTCCTACATTATGAATGAGTATAGCGTTTTAACCTATTGTTTTAAGGAGGGACACGTAAAGGAATGTCTTTCGGAAGGACTTCTTTCTGAGGATTTTCACACGATTCCACAAAAAGATTCCCTTTATTCCTATCTGAGATTGGAGGATATTGACGAATTAAACAAAAAGTCAAATCTAAAAAGAATAAAAATCGTTTCCGAAGATTCAAGTGCGGACTATATTCGGCAAACACTCAATTCAATGGACGAAGAAACGTTTAAAATCTACTTACAATATCATTTTTCCATTTGTGAACGCCCAGAGCTACTAGGAGCGAGTTCCCACACCCTAGATATTTTGCAAAACACCATAGAATCATAGTTTTAGAGATTTTGTTTTTCTAAATACGATTTTATGTAATTTAGGACAAAGCGTTTGTTTGCACACCAGGCGGGTGCAATTAAAAGTTTTTTAGGGCCATCCCCCGTTATACGATGAATCACAATTTCTTTGGGCAAGCGTTTTAAACATTCAGCTAAAAATTCGCAATATTCATCTAAAGTTGGAAGATAAAATGCCTCTTTTTGATACTGATTTGCCATTTTTGTGCCACGCAAAATTTGCAAAAGTTGGATTTTTATTCCGTCAAGGCGCGGAGAAAGTTGTGCAAGGTAATCAATGGTTTTAAGCATATCACTTTTGCTCTCATTCGGAAGGAACAAAATTATGTGAACAATTACATAAAGTCCCGCATTTTTTAGTTTTAAATAAGAATCTTCAAAAAGTTCTAGGCTGTACCCGCGTCCAAACGCCAAAGCACTAGCCTTATGTATAGTCTGTAATCCCAGTTCCACCCAAACGGGTTTTATTTGATTAAGAAAAATCAGCAAATCCAAAATTTCTTTTGGAATACAATCTGGGCGAGTTGCAATAGAAATTGCCACAATATCCTTGCGTTTTGCCGCTTTTAAAAAAATCGGCTTTAAATACTCAACAGGTGCATAGGTATTTGTAAAAGATTGAAAATAAGCTATGTATTTTCGATTTTCCTTTGGAATTGATTTTGGGATTTTTTTGTCAACACGCAATTTTGCCTTTTCAATTTGCACATCAATGTCTTCAAAGGGAGTGGCAAATTCGCCCGAACCTCCCGCAGAACAAAATGAACAACCTTCCGTTCCGAGTTTTCCATCTCGTGTAGGGCAGGTGCAACCCGTACTTAGCGAAAGTTTATAGACTTTTGTCCCAAAAACAGTTTTTGCGTATTCGTCAAAACTGCAATAGTGCAAATTTAGCCCCTACTCGTCCTTTTTTCTGTCAAAATAACCTGATTGTTCCAAATAGGCACGGCGACTCATCACCAAATTTATCAATTCCTGATACATATTAAAATCGACTTCAAGCGCAATCGGAAAAATAAAATATTCGGTTTCGTCACAATAGCGTTCAATAAATTCGGCACTTGTTACAAAACCCAAACTTATCATATTGCTGATTCTGTCTGCGCATTTTAGGAGTTTTGCTTTGTGGCTTGCATTTGTAAGGACTTCGCGGAGATAATCGTTTTTAAGTTGCCCCGGGCGTTTTGTAACTTCAAGAACGAGCTTTAAAACCTCCTCCCCTTCTTCGTCCGCATTCCGAATTAAATTTTGGTCAAAACCAGGAATATCTTCTACAACATCGTGAATACAACTCGCCTTTAACAAAACGCTGTCAATGTAACCATAGTCAATAAGAATCCCCAAAGTGTCAATTTGGTGTCGGAACATATTTCCGCCCGCAAAACGTGCTTTTCCAATAAGTTGCGTTCCTAATTGCATATAAGGAGCAATGGAAATGCCCCTAAGCTGCAACATATGCTCTTTATCCATTTGACTTGGTTTTTCCGTTGCCATGTCGAATTTTTTTCCCATAAGCCTCTCCTTAAAATTTTCTTAAAGATTTTCTGCGTAAGACTTTAATTTTTCGATTCTTCGCTTTGCCTCTTCTAGCCTATCTTTTTCTGCCTGAACGACTTCTTTTGGGGCGTGAAGCGCGAAATTTCCGTTTAACTTTGCTTCACTGCGCTTTACAGATTGTTCTTCTTGGGCGATTTCTTTTGTAAAACGAGCTAACAACTGTTCTTTATTTATGCTTTCGTCTACAAGCAAAAAGGCTTCAAATCCTTTTCCTACAACTCCTATTGATTTTGCGGGTTTTTCTTGAACAATCGAAACATTTTCTACGCCAGACAAAAGTTTTATCATATCGATTTTTTCAGTTATAACTTCTGCAGAAGAATTTGGTGTTATCAAAACGGCAATGTTGATTTTTGCTGCGGGGTCGATCCCACATTCAACGCGCAAAGCCCTAACTCCGCGTATAAGTTCTTTTAAAGAATCGAAACGTTCTGTAATTTTTGCGTTAACACGAGATTCGTTTTCCTCTGGATAAGACGCGCCAACAAGCAAACCTGTGTAAAGCAAATTCGAGGCGATTTTTTGCTCGCCACATTTTTCTCTATTTTGAACCAAATCCAAAACAGGCAACTTTGAATAAATTTCTTCGGTAACAAATGGAATAAATGGGTGCAAAAGGCGCAAACTTTCTTCAAGGACATTCAGTAAAACGCTCGCAACTCTGTTTTTTTCCGATTCATCGCCATTTCTAAACGAAAGTTTTGTTGCTTCAACATACCAATCGCAAAAATCGTTCCAAAAATACTCGTAAATTGTAGAGGCGGCATCATTATATCTGTAACTTTCAAGCGCACTTCGTGCAGAACGCACCGCAGAATCAAGGCAAGAATAAATCCATTTGTCAAGCTCGGTCAAATCGGAATCAGAAATTGGAACGAGTGTTCTGCCTTCAAGATTTCCCAAAATGTATCGGCTTGCATTCCAAACTTTATTGCAAAAACGGCTGCCTAATTTAAAGCTGTCTTTGTCAATTAAAACGTCTTGTCCCTGCGCACACATATAGCTTAAAGTAAACTTAAGTGCATCTGCACCGTACAAATCGATAATTTCAAGTGGGTCAATGCCGTTTCCAAGCGATTTTGACATTTTGCGTCCCTGCTTGTCGCGCACTAAACCGTGAATATAAATATCGCGGAAGGGAGCTTTTCCTGTAAATTCCATTCCCGCCATAACCATTCGCGAAACCCAAAAGAAAATAATGTCATACGCGGTAACAAGTGCGGTTGTCGGATAAAATTGCGCTAAATCAGCGGTGTTTTCTGGCCAGCCAAACGTGCTAAACGGCCAAAGCCACGAAGAAAACCAAGTGTCTAGCACATCGGGGTCTTGCAAAAGTTTTTCTTGTTTTGCATTACACTTTGGGCAATTTTGCGGGTCGGTGCGAGAAACAATAACTTCGCCACAATCCTGACAATACCATACAGGGATACGGTGTCCCCACCACAATTGCCGACTTATGCACCAATCTCTTATATTTGTAAGCCAATGTTCGTAAGTGTTTTCCCATTTGCGCGGATAAAAAACAATATCCCCGTTTTTCCAAGCGGTCAAAGCTTTATCGGCGAGAGGTTGCATTTTTACGAACCACTGGTCGCTCAAATATGGCTCTACAACTGTATTGCACCTATAACAATGTCCTACCGAGTGGGTAATTTTTACTTCTTCCTTAAACAATCCCGCTGATTTTAAATCTTCTATTATAATGGCGCGGGCTTTTGCGCAAGACAAGCCACGATATTTTTCGGGACAATTTTCGTTGAGTGTTCCGTCGGGATTTAAAATGTTTATAATTTCAAGGTGATTTCTTTGTCCTACTTGATAGTCATTTGGGTCATGCGCGGGAGTGATTTTTACCATACCCGTTCCAAATTCTTTGTCAACGTAAGAATCGGCAATTAGCGGAATAGTGCGGTCTGTAAGCGGGAGTTTTAACTTTTTGCCAACAATACCTTTATAGCGTTCATCGCTGGGGTTTACCGCAACGGCAGTATCGCCTAAAAGAGTTTCGGGGCGCGTAGTTGCAATTTCAATTTTTGTAGAGCCATCGGGAGCAGGGCCATCAGCATACTCGTAATATATATGGTACATTGCACCCGCTGTATCGATGTGTTCAACTTCATCATCGGCAAGAGCTGTGCCACAACGTGGACACCAGTTTACTAAATAATTTCCGCGATAAATTAATCCACGTTCGTATAGGGTAACAAAAACATCGCGCACAGAACGACTTAAACCTTCGTCCATTGTAAAACGTTCTCTGTCCCAATCAGTTGAATTCCCGAGTTTTTTTTGCTGCTTGACGATTGTTGCATGGTGGTCATCTTTTACCGCCCAAGTTCGCTCAAGGAATTTTTCTCGTCCTAAATCTTTGCGAGATTTTCCTTCCTTTTTTAAAGCGCGTTCAACAACATTTTGCGTTGCGATTCCCGCATGGTCTGTTCCTGTAAGCCACAATGTGTCATCGCCTTTCATTCGGTGATAGCGAACAACAACATCTTGTAAAACGTTATTAAGTCCGTGTCCAACGTGCAAAACACCTGTCACATTTGGTGGCGGAATCACCATAGTATATTTGGCAACGGTTTTATTTTTTGCTTTTTTTTCTAAATAGCTTTTATGCAATGGCGATTTTTCATCAGAAGCAGGCTTAAAATAACCTGAATTTGACCATTGCTCATAGATTCTATCCTCAAAATCTTTTGGATTATATGCTTTTTCAAGTTCAATAGCGTTCATACAGTTTAGTATAATTTTTTTTTAACTTCTATTCTAGTGGTCGCATTAAATCACGTAAAATCTAGGCGAAAAAAAAGGTGGGGAAGCAAAAAGCTAACACTACAGTGGGGGGGGCCTAGTGACAATATTCTGATTTTGCCTTGTCAACCATTAGATTCCGTGTTATCTTTAAAGCAATATCCTATAGGGATTTTTTTTATGCTAGAAATTACAAAAGAAGAAGAATTTATTAAAATTGCTAAAATCATTTCCTTAGCATTACTTATAATTCATACAGGTTTACTTATCTTTTTTTTCGCTAACAAAGTATATTTTATGGCAGTTTTTAGCATAGCGAGCATCTTAACATATATAGGAACATTTTCTCTTATAAAGGCAAAAAAAATTAGGCTATACATTATTACCTTGCTTTTGGAAGTTTTGCTTCACATGATTATGGCAACAGTTTGTGTGGGCTGGCAATCTGGATTTCCGCTTTACGCATTTGCCTTAATTTCGATAGTTTATTACTTAAAATACATTTCCCCATCTTCAACATTTTCAAAATTGATTCCGCACATTGTCATTATTTTGATGGGAAGCACGTTTTTCGGTTTAAGATTATATACATATTTTTTTAAGCCTATTTACACATTATCAGATAATACGAACAAATGTATTTATCTTGTAAACACAATTTTTGTTTTTGTCTTTGTTGCTGAATTTTTGTACCAATACACAAATAATATTTTAGAAAACGAACAAGATTTGCAATCGCAAGCTGAATTTGACGAATTGACTCAGCTATACAATCGACGGAAAATGCACGACATTTTAAGAAATTTTTCAGAAAATTCATATACTATGCAAAAAAATTATACCATAACAATAATGGATATAGATAATTTTAAGCTCATAAATGACCGCTACGGACATGACGCGGGTGATTACGTTTTAAAAACAATCGCCAAAATTATGAAAAGAGTTTGCAAGGAAATTCCCGAAGTTGATGTTTGCAGGTGGGGTGGCGAAGAATTTTTACTTGCGCAAACATGGAATTCAACTACAGATTCAGATTTTGCCACTTGCAAAAAAACAATTTCCATAATTCACAATTCTGTGGATTCGTACTCTTTTGACTACAATGGAATCAAAATGCACGTAACAATGACCGCAGGAATTGCAGCTCACGAAATAGGCGAAATGCTTGAAACAACAATAAATCACGCAGACCAACGGCTTTATTGGGGAAAAGCCCACGGCAAAAATCGCATAGTTGACGCAAATTAAACAAAAGCAACTTTTCTTTACCACAAGCAACAAAGATTTTCTTACACTAACTTTCTTTTGCATAGTAAAATAAAGGAAACCTCTAAAAATTGCAATTTCTAGAGATGCCTTAAATATGTAAAACAAGGAGGTGTCTATGAACGATAGTTTAAAGGCTCGCTACATAAAAACTGCGGGGATTTTGGCTTTGCTTGGAAACACTTTTCTTGCACTTTTTAAGATTTTTTCCGCATTTGTAACAGGTTCAATGGCTGTTATGGGAGATGGTCTCGATTCTGCAACAGACGTTTTAATCGCCCTTGTAACACTTTTTGTGGGGAGCATTGTTAGCCGCCCCAGCGACAAAACACATCCGTGGGGACACGCAAGGTCAGAAACAACGGCAACCATGATTCTTTCTCTTGTGATTTTTTGTGCGGGAGCGCAATTAGTTTTACAATCAAGTAAAAAAATCATTTCGGGACAATTTGCCCCCTCGCTTGAAAAAATTGCAATTATCACAACGAGCATTTCAATTTTCGGAAAAACCCTTTTGGCGATAAGCCAAGCTCATTTTGCAAAAATTGCGCAAAGCGAACTTGTAAAAGCAAATGCCCTAAATATGCGAAACGATATAGTTTTATCGCTTTCAGTGCTTGTGGGACTTTTTCTTTCAAACGTTTTTAAACTTCCAATTCTTGACCCGATTATTGCTTTTTTAGTCGGATTGTGGATTATAAAAAATGCCATTACACTTTTTTTGCAAGTAAATACTGAACTTATGGACGGAAACACCGACAATTCATTGTACAAAAAACTATTTTCTGCAGCACTTTCTGTTCCAAATGTAAAAAATCCGCACCGCGCAAGAATCAGACGCTTAGGTTCATTGTTAGACATTGACCTAGACATTGAAGTTCCACCGTCGCTCACAATTTATGACGCACACGAACTAGCAGAGCAAGTTGAAGAAGCAATTCGAAAAGAAATTCCAGAAGTGTATGACATAGTTATCCACCTTGAACCCTATGACAGCGACAGTCACCAAAGAATCGAACGTTATGGTCTTACCCCATCAACTTTCGATTTAGCATAATGCGAATTTGCCGTCATTTTGCGGGCGTAAATTTGCCTGTCATTCTGAGCGTAGCAAAGAATCGATTTTTTCTTTCACAAAAAACGCTTCGCGGGCGGTGGACATTTTACATATTACACTTTTTTGGAAGCTTCTGTTTTCCACGCATCGATAAATTCTATCATATACTGCTGAACTCCGCAAAACCATTTATTTTGAAACTCGCAAGCCTCGCGCCCTATGTACCTAAAATGCCAACATTCCCACTGAAATCCCGTAACATCTTCATAGCCCTGCGGAAAAGAAAGCGACCAACCGTACTCGGCAGCGTGTGCATAAAGCCAACGTCCCATTTTTGTTTCGGCAAAATCATCTGTGATAGACCCAAAGTCAAGCGCAACGCCCAACTGATGTTGGCTTGTTCCAGGTCGCGCACTATAGCGTTCTGCGGCAGCTAAACCGTCTTCCGAAACATAACGGGCAAAAAGTCGCTCTTGATACGCATAAGACCTATAACTAGAACTAACAAGCAAACGAATTCCGTCAGAAAGTGCGCCTTCTGCAAGCGCGTCTAAAGCTTTTGCGGCATCGGGGCGCAAGGAAAGGTCGTTTCGGCTAATGTTGTAAAGATTATTTTTTACCAGTGGAACTAAATCTTTGGGAACATATTGCTGAGAAACCGAATGTTTTTTGTCAATCAGATAAAAAAGAGGCAGGTCGTCATTCTGCGCCTTTTTTTCCCAAGCAAGCACTTTTTCTAAATCAGAAAGAAAAGCCTGTTTGTCCGTGATTGAAACTTCGGCTTTAAAACGATTCGACATTTTTGAAAGCACAGAATCAAGTTTTTGAAAATCAGAGTTTGTAACGGCAACTGCCTGCGAAATATATTTTGTTGAATTTTGAATTGAACTTTCGTTAGAAAGAATTTCCATAGTTGGAACAATTTCTCCCGATTCTGCATGAACTTTTGTACAAGAAACGCATAAAATACAAACAAAAAAAATCAATGTAAAAGAATAAAAAATCTTGTTACACATTTGAAACCTCTGTAACAGAATGAATTATATCAAAAGAATCCCAAAAACCAGTTCGCTCCAAAGCGTGACGGGCAGCATCGGAAGGTTCCATCAAAAAAAGCTTTGTGCCAAATTCTTCGGCAGAAGTAATTCCCGCAAGAATCACGCTCATTCCCGCAGAATCGAATCCCGTAACAGACTGCAAGTCCAAAACGATATTTGTGTCTAAGATATAGCGGTCAATTTTTTCTTTTAAGTTTGGAACAGTATACGCCTTGATTGCCCCAGAAAGTTCCAAAAGCATATAATTAGCACCGACTTTTTCTTGAATTGTCAACTGATCCATTTATTTTTCCCCTTTGTATTTTAAAATCAAAACAGTAACATCGTCTTCTAGCTCTTTAGAACTAAATTGCGAAAGTGCCTCGTAGGTAAATTGCGCCATTTTGTCTGCGGGGTACACCGAATTTTCCATTAAACCGCGCTGTATTCTATCTTTACCGTAAATTTCTCCGCGCAACGAACGACTTTCTACCAATCCGTCTGTACAAGAAAGAACAATGTCGCCAGGAGAAAGTTTTATCTTTTTTACTTTGACTAAATGCCGCACATCTTTTGCAAAGCCCAAAACTCGCCCTTCACCTTGAATTTCAATTACGTTATTATAGGCACGAGTGTACAAGAAAAGAGCTGGTGTTCCACAGTTGATATAATACATTGTGTCCGTAGAAAAATCCAAAAGTCCAAACATTCCAGAAAAGAAAGTTCCACGCGGAAAGTTGTTCCGAATAAATCCATTCACTTTTTCAACAAGCAATTTAAAATCACTCGTTTCAACAAGGAAAGTTCGAATAATCGACTTCATAATGACCATGCTCATAGAAGCCGCAATTCCTTTTCCGCTCAAAGCTCCGATTATAAAAATGTGGCGACTATCATTTAGGCGAATAAAATCTATAAATTCGCCACCAATGCTGTGGGCGGGAATCATTCTGTAGCCGCACTCAACTTTTGGATTTTTGATATAATCCATATTTTCCTGAATTGAAGTGATTATTTGGCTTGACATACGGATTTCGCGGTCAACAATACCAACAACCGAGGCGTTTACAATATTTTTCATATAATAGCCGATTACAAAAAAGTTCGAATACAATTTTGTAAAAATTTCGTAATCGTAATCATTATAAACATTTCCAGACAGTTTTGGGCCTAAAAACACCGTACTTATAATGTTTCGCCCTTCGTTTAGAATGATAACAGCGTCCGCCCCCGCTTCGTTTAGCATATTTAAGAGTTTTTCCCGCACTTTTATGACGCGCACATCTTGCTCAACAAATTCGCGGAACACAATTGGGTGAGGAATTGACAAAAGTGTGTCAAATGCTTCATCGTCCATTGACCAAGAAAGTTGCGTTTCGCCTTCTTGTACAAAAAGCGATTCTAGTTTGCCGTTTCCAGAATCGACTAAAATTTTCATATAAGAAGAATCAACGTATTTTTTAAAGATTGCTTGAATCTTAAGTGCAATTTCCCAAGATTCGCCTTCAAAGTTAAGCGAAATTATGTCGTTTTCAAAATCTTGGGCGTAGCGGCTGTCGCGAACAAAATCTTTTGAACCGATTTTTAAGTCAACAAATGTCCACAAGGCAATAATCGCGCCAAGCAAAAACAAAAAAACGGCAACAAATGCGGCTGGGAATCCAGAATAAAGTGGCCACAAAAGCGCAAAAACAAGACCTGCTACAATTCCAGGGATTCCGTAGCCCAAAACAAATCGGATTACAGAACGAAAAACAGTCTTTTTGTCCCAAATAATGGTATTTCGTTCAGCAATGGCAAAAATTATAAGTTCGGGCAAAAATCCAACCATCGTGATTGTCCGCATCATTGTTTGATATTTTGAAGCGTAATTAAAAAATCCCAAAAGTAAAAAAGTTGCAAAGCAACCTACACAAACAACGCTCATTCTTTGCCTGTCAAGTCTGGATTTTGTGTTTTCCCGCTTAACAAGCAACATTAGCATTGCAAACACTGGAATCAAAATGTAATAAATAAAGCAAAAAAGTGGAAACCAAGTAATTTCTTGTCCAAAAAATGTCCAAGGGAAAACCGTGCCAGATATAACTTCGTAGGATTTTTCGGGGCTAATGTAAATACTTGAAAACGCATTCGGAACAACAAATAAAATCACGGCTGCCGCAATGTTCAAAATCCACTGAACAATCATCAAAACCGTGTTTTTTTTAAAATCAGGAAAAGTAAGAACGTAAACACTGCTACTTACGCAAAACCATGCAGACATCATATAGGAAAATCGCCCAAACAAAAGCGAAAGTTGCGCGGGGGCAAAAAAGCAAAAAATTAGCGTTAAAGCCATAAGTCCAAACAATGCCGACATCATTAAAATTAGATTTACGATTGTATTTTCACTTTTTTTTGCGTTGGTAAGTTTATCTATTGCAAAGGAATAGGCAATCATTCCTAAACAGCATATAAAATTCAAAATAAGAAAAACCATATTACACTCCGATTTTTGCAACGAGCATTGTTACGTCATCGCGCAACTTTTTGTTTCCATTGTATTTTAAAATGAGATTGACAACATCATCGATAAATTCTTTTGGATGTTTTTTTGCGCTAGTTTTAATCGTATTCCTATACAAATCTGTAGTGCCTAATTCCACACCGCGTTCGTCCATTACCTCTGAAACACCATCTGATGCCATAAGAATTACGTCTCCGCGGAACAAACGCTGAACCGCAACTTGAACATCGTCAAGTTCAATAATTCCAACCAAAGAACAGTTAGAAGAAAGCGGTTTTATTCTATATCCGTCTGGAGACTTTGTGATAATAATTGGGTCAGACATAGACGCATTTATATACGTAATTGTCATTTTTTCGGTGTCAACGATTCCCATAAACAAAACCGTGTACTTATCTTGCAATTTCATTCCCTTGATTGCTTTGTCAACAGCGTAAATCATAGCGGGAAGATTATCTTTGTCTTCCATAATTTTTATGGTGTTTATCACAAGTCCCATAACAAGAGCAGCGGCAAGACCTTTTCCAGAAACGTCGCCCAACATCAAAAGCGTTTTACTTTCGGTAATCGGCAAAACCGAATAATAGTCGCCAGAAACATTTACAAGCGGGCGAAAATATGCGGCAAGTTCTAAGTGCTTAATTGTTGGCATTTTTTGCGGAAGGAACGACCTTTGCGTATCCGCTAACTGTTGCCATTCTTGTGTAAGCGAAGAAATATCTGATAAATCATTGATTATGGTGTTTCTCCGCTGGAATCGAGAAAATTCCTCATAAATCTGAGGGTAAATTGAAACATCAAACAAACGAGCGTATTTGCAAAAAATGTACAAATGGTATCCGCCGTGAGAAACAAAAAATCCACGGGCAGTACGGGGCTTTGTAACGATTCCAAAATTTTCTCCCAAAAAATAATATCCATTTTTCCAAGTTGCAGGGAAATTTATCTCAATGGTTCGCATAACATCTTTGTTGCTTGTTAGGCGATTTGGACTATTGTACATGACATAATTTTTATTTCTGTCAACAAACAAAACCGAACAATCGCCTTTTTCCTCAAGAATCGTAGCAATATTTTCGTAAAACTCGTCCAAAGAATAACAAACGCGCAATTTTTCAAGAAATTTCGTTAAGATGGAAGTTTCGCCCGTGTAAAGCGTCCGATGTTCCATTTCGGAAACAACACGCGCCCTATTTGTACGAATCAAAAGTGCTATGCAAATAAAAATTGCCGCTGACAAACTCCAGATAAAAACTGACGAATGTGGTTTATCAACTTGAACAGTAGGAATTATTGTGGTACAAAGTACAACTGTTACAACGACAAGTAAAAAATCAGAAATAAGAAGCACGGCTCTGCGCCTAGTTTTAAACATCACGCACCCCTAATTAAACCTAAACGGAAAAAATTCCGCACCAAGTCCTATTATGGAAACCCCTAATAATTGCAATTTTTAGAGGTAACTTTAAAAATGCGATATTCTAAGTCGTTGTATTTCAACAACTTAAAACTCGACGGCATCTCGAAAAAAATTATCTAAAACGAATTTTTCGAGATGCCTTTATCTACGTCCAGAAAAATTCTGAACACGCCCATTATACCACAATATCGGTAAATTTAATATAACTTTGTAGGTCAATTTTGAGTTTTGAAAATGCCTAAATTGCCGTGTCCGAGAATGCACAAAACCTATAGGGAATCTCTGAAAAGTCACCAAAAATGAACTTTTGAAGATTCCCTAAATTTTAACGAGAAAGCGAAGCGAGCGGGATAAGTGAAGGAGAAGTTGTTGCGTTTTCTAATTTTGCATACTCTTGCATAACAGCAATTTGTTGACGAGAAAGCTTTGTTGGTAATTGGACAACAACTTTTATAAACAAATCGCCCTTTCGAGATGAATTTACATAAGGAACGCCCTCTTCTTTTATCCGAAGCAATTTTCCTTGCGTTGTTCCAGCAGGAATTTTTAGCGTGATTCGCCTATTATCAAGCGTTGTTATGCTTATGTCTGCGCCAAGTGCCGCTTGAGAAATGCTGATTGGAACTGCGCAATACAGATTATATCCATCGCGCTCAAAGAATTTGTCCTCGCGAACGTGAATAACAATAATTAAATCGCCAGAAGCTCCACCTTTTTTTCCCGCATCACCTTGATGAGGAATAGAAATTCGTTTTCCATCGTCAACACCCGCTGGAATCGAAATCGTCATCACTTTTTCTTTTGGCTGAACACCAGAACCATGACATTCTGAACACGGATGGTCGATAATCGTACCTTCGCCTTGGCAAGTAGGACAAGTTTGTTGAACAGCAAAGAATCCTGCGTTACGCCTAATTTGCCCTGTACCGCGACAAGTTGAGCAAGTCTTTAAGTTAGACCCCGCTTCGCCACCAGAACCATGACACTTTGGACAAGTTTCGTTATGCCTAAAATGAATATCTTTTTTGCAACCATAAACGGCATCTTTAAAGTCTATTTCAAGGTCGTAACGGAGCGTAGCACCTTCGTTTGTATCCCGCCGAGAACGAGAACTTCCGCCAAAGCCACCACCAAACAGATTTTCAAAAATGTCAGAAAATCCGCCGTCGCCACTGCCAAATATATCGCTAAAATCATGAAAGGCATGGCTATATCCTTGATTTCCGCCTCCCATTCCTTCAAGCCCCGCAAAACCATACTGGTCGTAAATAGGACGTTTTTGGTCATCACTCAAAACCTCGTAGGCTTCTGTTGCTTCCTTAAAATGCTCTTCTGCATCTTTATCGCCAGGATTGCGGTCTGGATGATATTTTATTGCAAGTTTCCGATATGCTTTCTTGATTGTATCTTTGTCGGCACTTTTATCTATACCTAAAACTTCATAATAATCACGTTTGTTAGCCATTAAAATCACCTAAAAATCGGGATGTGCCTATTATATAGAAAAAAAAACAGCGTGTAAAGAAAAAGAACAGGGAACTTAACCATTCCCTGCCCTTCTAAAAAATCAGACTTTATTTATCATCGTGAACTTCATACTGAACATCGTCAGCAGAACCTTTGTCAAATTTAGAATTGTTGTTAGCTCCCGCATTTGAAGAAGAATCCGCACTGCCAGAAGCTGCATTCGCACCCGCAGCCGCTTGCGCTTTGTACATTTCTTCTGCAATCTTATAAGAAGCCTGCTTTAAGTTTTCAGTTTTCTTTTTGATGTCGTCCACATTTGAACCAGAAAGAGCGTCTTTCAAATCCTTAATTGAAGCTTCAATGTTAGATTTGTCACCTGAAGAAATTTTGTCGCCCATATCTTTAAGCGTTTTTTCAGTAGAATAAATCAAACTATCAGCTTCATTTCGAGTATCGATTTCTTCTCGTTTCTTTTTGTCAGATTCAGCGTTTGCTTCCGCATCTTTTACCATGCGATTGATTTCATCTTCGCTCAAACCAGAAGAGTTTTGAATCTGGATTTTCTGTTCTTTTCCAGTTCCCAAATCTTTTGCCGAAACCTTTACAATTCCGTTTGCGTCAATGTCGAATGTAACTTCAATCTGAGGAACACCACGTGGTGCTGGTGGGATTCCTACAAGGTCGAAATTTCCAAGTGTGCGGTTTTGACTTGCCATTTCGCGCTCGCCCTGCAAAACATGAATTGTTACTGCAGTTTGACCATCTGCCGCAGTTGAAAACACCTGACTCTTTTTGGTTGGAATAGTTGTATTTCGATTGATAAGTCGTGTAAATACGCCACCCATTGTTTCAATTCCCAAAGAAAGCGGTGTTACGTCAAGCAACAAAACATCTTTTACATCGCCAGCCAAAACTCCGCCTTGAATTGCAGCTCCGATTGCAACAGCTTCATCTGGGTTTACAGCGCGGCTTCCTTCTTTTCCAAAGATGCTCTTTACAATTTCTTGAACTTTTGGCATACGGCTTGAACCGCCAACAAGCAAAACCTCATCAATTTTGTCTGGAGTAAGTTCCGCATCTTTCATAGCTTTTTGACAAGGCTCACGGGTTGCTTCAAACAAATCATCTGTCATTTGTTCAAATTGCGCACGAGAAAGACTCTTTTGCAAATGCTTTGGGCCTGTTGCGTCAGCGGTAATAAATGGCAAATTGATGTCAACAGTTGTCTGGTTAGACAAAGAAATTTTTGCATTTTCGGCAGCTTCGCGCAAACGTTGCATTGCCATTGCGTCTCCTGCCAAATCAATGCCAGTGTCAGCTTTAAATTGGTCAATCAACCAGTTTACGATTCGCCTATCCCAGTCATCACCACCTAAGTGGGTGTTTCCGTTTGTCGATTTTACTTCAAAAACGCCATCGCCTAATTCCAAAATAGAAATATCAAATGTACCGCCACCTAAATCGTAAACCGCAATAGTTTTTTCATTTTTTTGCTCTTTGTTAAAACCAAATGCCAAAGAAGCCGCAGTTGGCTCATTGATAATGCGTTTTACATCAAGACCTGCAATTTTGCCCGCATCTTTTGTTGCTTGGCGTTGTGCATCGTTAAAATACGCTGGAACGGTAATAACGGCTTCTGTTACGGTTTCGCCAAGATAATCTTCTGCGGTCTTTTTCATCTTTTGAAGAATAAATGCGCTGATTTCCTGTGGGCTAAACTCTTTCTTTGAGCCGTTTTCCTCAACTTGAACGCGAACATCTTCGCCGTGGTCGTTAATTGTATATGGCAATTTTGTAGCTTCGCCCTGCAATTCGCTAAAACGATGTCCAATAAGGCGTTTTACAGAATACACCGTATTTTTTGGGTTTGTTACCATCTGGTTTTTAGCAGGAAGTCCTACAATTCGGTCACCTTTAGATGTAAAACCAACGATAGAAGGTGTTGTGCGTCCGCCTTCCGCATTCTGAATAACAACCGGTTCGCCATTTTCCATAACGGCAACACAAGAGTTTGTTGTTCCAAGGTCAATTCCAATAATTTTTCCCATATTCAATCTCCTCTAACAATTTCTTTCTATTAAATCTATCCGAAAATACGATTTCCGAACAGTTCTATTGCAATATTATTCGCTCTTTTCGGACGGCATACTCACCATAACTTTTGCGTGGCGAATCACTCTATCCTTTAACTTGTAGCCTTTTAGGTACACAGCTTTAATCACAGGTTCATCTACGGGGTCATCGCTTTTTCCGATTGCTTCGTGAATGTCTGGGTCAAAAGCATCCCCCACAGTTCCATAAGAAACAAGATTATACTTATTTTCTAACATTGACACCATATTTTTGTTTATCATCGTAACACCATCTGCAATGCTTTTTGCGTCATTTGCCGTAGAAGCTGCCTCTACAGTGCGGTCAAAATTGTCAAGACTATCAAGCAAATCTTTTAACAAATTGGTATTTGCGTAATCATAAGCATCTTGTTTTTCTTGCAAAGAGCGTTTTCTTAAATTCTGAAAATCAGCTACGCTCCGCAAATATTTATCTTTTAACTCAGCATTTTCTTTTTCTAGCTCAGAAATGCGTTCTTCAAGGCTTTTTTCTGAATCTACTGAAGCATTTTCTTCAGTTTTTGCAGATTCTTCGGATTCTACAGATTTTTCCTCTTCTGAACATTCAGTTTGCTCTTGAATTTCTTGTTCCTCGTTTTCATTTTCAATCATATTGCATACCCTTTATTTGTTAAGAATGGCTAAAATTGTTTGCGAACAAGTTTTTGTTTCAGCCTTCTTAAATGTAAAATACTAAAAGAATTCCTTTTCCGTCAACAGTTTAGAAAAAAAATCCCCAGAAAAAATTCTGGGGCGGTGTTAGACTAAACCAGGTTAAACCTAGCGGAACATTCATGGATTCTTCGGAACTGCATTCCTCAGAATGACGCGCAAATTCGCAATAACACACAATTTCGAAAAGTTTAATCAGAAGGACCTGCGGTTGTTACTTCCTCGCTTATTTTTGAGCTGAGTTTATGTTCCTCGCTGGTAAGACGTTCTGCAATCGGAACATAAGGACGTTCTTCGCTAACATTTTTGTAGGCGGGACGATAAATTCTTCCGCCAGCTACAATTTCTTCTATTCTGTGGGCACTCCAACCTGCGATTCGGGAAATTGCAAAAAGCGGTGTAAAAAGTTCACGCGGAATGTTTAACATTGTATACACAAATCCAGAGTAAAAATCCACATTTGTACAAATCTTCTTTTTATCTCCGTGGAACTCCTGCAAAATTTCAGGGGCGAGTTTTTCAATAATCCGATAAAGATTAAATTCCTCCTCGCAACCTTTTACTTTTGCAAGCTCTGCCGCTTTGTTCCGCAAAAGGATCGCTCGCGGGTCGCTTATGGTGTAAACCGCATGCCCCTGCCCATAAATAAGCCCAGTATGGTCAAAGGCTTCCTTTCGGGCAATTTTCCGTAAATATTCGGCAATTTCCGTTTCAGAGCTCCAATCCTTAACATTAGCTTTAATATCGTCCATCATTTCTATAACGCGAATGTTAGCTCCACCGTGCCTCCGCCCTTTTAACGAGCCGACGGCCGCCGCAATCGCCGAATAAGTGTCGGTGTCCGCAGAAGAAACCACGTGAACCGTAAGAGAAGAGTTGTTACCGCCACCGTGCTCCGCGTGCAAAACAAGTACAAGGTCAAGAATTTCGGCTTCTAGGCGTGTATAATTTTTATCTGAACGAATTAGTCGCAAAAAATTTTCCGCAGTGCTTAAATTCGGAAGCGGATTGTGGATATACATACTTTTCCCATCGTAATATCGGCGTTTTGCCTGGTATCCATAGGCTGCCAAAGTTGAAAATCGAGAAATCAATTCCATACATTGTCGCATAATATTTGCTACGTCCCGATTTTCTGGGTCAGAATCGTAAGAATATGAAGCCAAAACACCACGCGCCATTTTATTCATAATATCGCTAGACGGAGCTTTCATAATCATATCTTCAGTAAAATTTGGAGGCAAGTTTCGCATATTGCCCAAAATCTGCGAAAAATCTTCAAGTTGATTTTGCGTTGGAAGTTCGCCAAACAAAAGAAGATAAACACATTCTTCGTAGCCGAACGCATGATTTTTTTCCACATCTTTTATAATGTCTTCCACGTTGTAACCGCGATAAATCAATTTTCCAGGAACGGCAATTTTGTTCCCCTGAGAATCGACTTCGTAGCCAACGACATTACCGATTCGCGTAAGCCCAACTAAAACGCCCCGCCCATCCGCATACCTAAGTCCGCGTTTTACATCGTACTTTTGATAAAGCGAAGCATCGATGGGGTCATTGTACTGAGCAATTTCAGTAAACCTTTTAATGAATTTTTCAGAATCCACAATTTTTTCCATGTAGTTCTCCTACTTTTTTATTTTTAATGCAGAAATGGGAACGAAAACAACAAACGCAAAACTTGCAGTTATAGCTTTTTGAGATTTATTTAAAAATATTGGGCATAGTAAACCTCTTTTACTATACCATATCCGTTGATATTTGTAAACGCTTGAATAAAATTCTTTTTTGTATTTTTGGGATTCTTTGTCGAAATGCAAAAGATATAAAAACTCGCGCTAAAATTTACACTCTTATATAGAAGAAAAAGCGCGTCTGCAAAAAAATTTTTGAGGCAAGCGTACAAACACCAAATCGAAAATGCAAAATTTTAAAACTTTTTAAGATTATTTTTACATTTTTTCAAGAAATGGAACCAAAACAAGATTCATCGCGTCTTTTAAAACAGTAAGTGTGCAGTTAGACAAACACAAGCGCGCCTTTGCAAGAGAAATATTTTCTTCAGACAAAGACAAAATTGGGCAGTCACGATAAAATGCACTAAAAGCACGGCACAATTCGTAAAGATAAGACGCCATTACGCTAGGGTCAAGCTCTTCCGCAGCCTTAAAAACCACTTCTGGATAGCGCGAAAGTGCCTTTATAAGAGCCCATTCACTTGTATGGGTTAAAAGTGCTAAGTCATCAGGCGAAGAACTTTGCTCAATTCCTTTTTCTTGAGCTTTATGAATAATAGAAGAAATTCTCGCGCCCATGTATTGCAAATAAGGGCCAGTGTCACCATTAAAAGAAAGACTTTCTTCAGGATTAAAAAGCATATCTTTTACTGGATTTACTTGCAAAAGGTAATAATGTAAAGCCGCAAGTGCCACTTTTTCTGCAACTTCATCGGGGGAATCCAAAATTTCATCGCGTCCTTTTTCTTGAATAGCTTTTAAGGCTTCTTCGTGCAACGAATCGAGCAAATCGTCAGCGTCAACAACAGTTCCTTCCCGACTCTTCATACGCCCAGAGGGTAAATTTACTAAACCGTAACTCAAATGATAAAGTTTGTTTGCCCAATCGTAACCCAATTTTTGTAAAATATGGAACAAAATCTTAAAATGGTAATTTTGTTCGCTTGCTACAACGTAAACTAGCTGATTAAAGGCCCAATCGTTGTGCCTAGAAATTGCCGTTCCAATATCTTGAGTAATGTAGACCGAAGTTCCGTCCTTGCGCAAAAGCACTTTTGTATGGTCTTCACCATCTTTGTCCTTGCCAACAACGCTTGTTACGTCAATGCGCACAGAACCATCTTCAGCTTTAAAAAAGATTCCCTTTTCAAGTCCGCGCTGAATTTCTTCTTTGCCTTTTAGATACGTGTCGCTTTCAAAATACAGTTTTTCAAAGCCCACACCAGTTCTTCGGTAGGTTTTCTGCACTCCATTTAAAGTCCAGTCGTTCATTTTTTGCCAAAGAGAGCGCACTTCCGAATCGCCAGCTTCCCATTTTACAAGCATTTCTTCCGCTTGCGCTAAGGCTTCAGGATGCTCTTTTGCATATTTGTCAAATTCGACATAACATTGACCTACAAAATGGTCGCCTTTCATTCCCAATTTTTCTGGAGTATCGCCCGCACTTTCGTGAAAAAGTTTATAGGCAAGCATTGATTTACAAATGTGAATTCCGCGATTATTTATGATATTTACGCGATACACTTGCGCACCTGCTTTTTTAAGGATTCGACTAACGCTTTCGCCGAGGGCATCATTGCGCAAATGTCCAAGATGGAGTGGCTTGTTTGTGTTTGGGCTTGAATACTCCACCATTACACGTCTTCCCGTAAAATCGGATTTTCCATTTTTTAACACCGAGCCATAGGATTCACCTTGCAAAAGTATAGTGTTTAAAATATCCAGTGCGGCATTTTCTTTATTTAACTTTACATTTATATAGGGGCCTTGCGCAGAAAACTCGCCGATTTCTGTTTTGGGAAGCAATTTTACCGCTTCTTGCGCAATAACAGGCGGTGCAAGACGAAACACCTTTGCAAACGGAAAAACAGGGGCACCAATGTCGCCCATTTCGGGCTTTGGAGGATTTTCAAGACGTACAGAATCGGGCAAAATCGGCTCATCAGAACACTTTTTTTGTTCCCGCAAAAGATTAAGAGCCTCAGAAATCAACACACGAATTTGTTCTTTAGAATCTTCCATAAAAATCCCCTCAATTTCAAAATTGCTACATTAAACCTGTTCAAAAACTTCAGTTTCAAAACAAGTCTATTATACAAATTTTTGAGCGACCGTGCAACAAAAACGCATAGCTTGTGTAAACAGAAAAAATCGGCTACCATAATAAAATGCGCGATTGCTATAAAATTCTTGGAGTTTCCAAAAGTGCCACAGTTTCAGAAATAAAACGAGCGTACAGAAAAAAGGCAAAATTACTTCACCCAGACATTACTCACCAAGAATCTGAGGCATTTAACGAATTGCGCATGGCATACGAAACACTTGTTGACGAAAAATCCCGCGCCCTTTTTGACCAAACAAGCATATTTAAAAATAACGGTTTTCAAAAAAGGCAAACAAAACAAAATTTTGACTACCGCACATGGCTTTTAGCGCGAAACGATGAAGAAAGTCGTTCTCGGTTGATTTTTTTTGATTTGACTCACCACCGCGAGGACGATGCTGTAAACGAATTTAAGCAAATGAATATGGAACGAAGCAATTTTAGGCTTTCCCGCTGGTTTACGCGCGAAGAATTTATGGATTACGGCTTTATTCTTGCCGAAGAACTTGTTTTGCGCCAAGAATACTATGATGCGGTAATTTTGCTCGACCAAATAATACAGATGGAATTTTCCTATGAATATTTTAGGCTGTTTTTTCCAGAAGTAAAAAGTCTTGCGCGGCACATTTTGCGGAATAATATTGAAGGAGCTGTAAACGATGAGCTTGCAATCGATGCTTGGGAACGCGCTCTTGAATTACGCTTTGGGAAATCCGACGATTCCTTCTTTTTACAAAAAATGGCAGACGCTTACGACCGCATTGGAGATTCTTACACCGCCTCCGTGTGCCGTGACGCTGCATTAAAATTGTCTTAAATTAACATTTATTTTTCCGCAAAGAATTTGGGAGATATTTCACTGCGTTCAATATGACGTGGGAAGTTTGCGAGAGCGATTGCCAAGAACTTCCCGAATTTCTTCCCTTGTATAAATGACAAAAATCTACTATAGTAATGCAAGGCACACAGGAGTAGATTATGATAAGACTAAAAAATGATGACCAGATTGCAAAAATCCGCAAAAGTTGCCATTGCCTTGCTGATTTGTTTAACGAAATTATTCCGCGTGTAAAACCTGGTGTCAGCACAAAAGAAATTGACGATTGGTGTGTGGAATTTGTAAGAAAACGTGGCGGAAAACCCGCTTGGTATTCAGAAGGATTTCCAGGTTGTGCCTGCACAAGCATAAATAACACGGTGATTCACGGAGTTCCCTCAAAACACGAAATCGTTCACGATGGAGATATAGTTTCTCTCGACATAGGAATCAATCTTGACGGCTATATTTCTGACAGTTGCCACACAGTTATGGTCGGAAATGTAAAGCCAGAGCATAGAAAATTAGTCCGCGTAACACGCGAAGCTCTTTTGCAAGGGATTGCCGCTTGCGTAAAAGGAAACAGGCTTTCCGACATTGCAAAAGCAGTAACAAATGTCTGCGAAAAGCAAAACGGCTACGGTGTTGTGTACGAATATTGCGGTCACGGCGTAGGACTTGACGTTCACGAAGACCCCAGTGTGCCAAATAATTATCCATTTTCGGGCGCAAACCCGCGAATTCAAAGTGGTATGGTGTTAGCAATTGAACCGATGATTAACGAAGGAACTGCCGATGTAATAACGGGCGACAAACGAAGCGAATGGAGCGTTATAACTGCGGACGGAAAATGGAGTTGTCACGAAGAACACACCGTTGCAGTTTTTCCCGACCACACTGAAATTTTAACCGACCTAGATTACAATGGAGCGTCCTGCCTAAAAGGAACTTCGTTTTAAACAAAAGTTCGCAATACTTTAAGTTTGTATAGGGAATAAATGGAAAAGATGGTGACAAAAACAGAAGAATCGTCAGAAACAGAAAATCAAGCAAAAACAGTATGGACTCTTCTTTGCGCCACCATCACAGGAAGCGGTTCTGCGCTTTTTTGCAGTCTTGTTTGGGGACGAGTTTCAAGACCAATTACACTTTTAATTACACTCGGCTCTGTTGCCGTAGGTGCAATGTTGGCATTCCGATTGCGAAATTCAAAGCAAAAAAGAAAAATCTCGCTTTTTGTAAGCCTTGGCATTTTTGCGATTTTTGTTGCATTTGGACTCTACCTTGCTTCTGATTTTGCACTTGTAAAACGAAAGTGGCGAGTTTATAACTTGGGGCTTACAACTTTTTCTTATCCCGCAGATTTTAAGCAAAAGGCACTTCCGCTTAATTTTTTGCAAAATGGCGAAGTTTTTATTTTTACAAACGAAAACGCAAAACGCTATGCTACTTATATGATTTATGAGTTTAACGATTATTACCCTGAATTGTCCGAATCACTTTCTAGTGCTGTTTTAAGTTTACTTTCAAGTTTTAAGGCAACTTTTGATTCTTGGGAAGAAAATGAAGAATCAAAGGCAAACGCTCTAAAGTTTCGCTTTAATTATACTTTGCACGGAAAAAAATATACAGGAATCGCGTATGCGGCTTCTGACGTTGTGGACGAACAAAATGCGCGGTACGAATTACTAATGTTTTTTCCGCTCAAAAAAAAATATTCCCCAAAACTTATGGAACGCATAGAGAATGAAATCAAATTAAGATAATTTTAAGAAAAAAAAAGGAGCAAATTATGGCAAAGATTCAAATGAAAAATGCAATCGCGGAGCTTGACGGCGATGAAATGACTCGCATTTTGTGGAAGCTCATAAAAGACCAGCTTTTAACACCTTTTGTTGACCTAAAAACTGAAT
Organism: uncultured Treponema sp.; assembly: GCA_937900125.1. Lineage (GTDB taxonomy): Bacteria > Spirochaetota > Spirochaetia > Treponematales > Treponemataceae > Treponema_D. The sequence goes on from CALCEK010000246.1 coordinate 29,773, forward strand.
ACTACGATTTAGGTCTTGTTGAACGCGACAAAACTGATGACAAAATAACCTACGAGGCTGCAAAAGCAATCAAGCGACTTGGTGTAGGCGTAAAATGCGCAACAATTACCAGCAACGCCGCCCGTATGGAAGAATATCACCTAACGCATCTTACCCCAAGTCCCAATGGAATTTTGCGCGGTGAACTTGACGGCACGATTTTCCGTGCGCCGATTTTCGTAAATAACATTCATCCCAACGTAAAAAGTTGGAAAAAACCAATCGTGCTAGGGCGACACGGCTATGGCGATGTCTACAAAAATTGCGAAATCAAAACAGAGGGTGCGGGAAAAGCGGAATTGGTGTTTACGGGTGCTGACGGAAAAGAAATCCGCAAAACAATCATGGAAATGAAGGGACCTGGAATTATTCAGGGAATTCACAATCTTGACGCTTCAATCGAAAGTTTTGCCCGTTGCTGTTTTAATTACGCGCTTGACAAAAAAATAAGCGTGTGGCTTGGCGCAAAAGACACAATCAGCAAAACCTACGATGGAAATTTTAAAGAGATTTTCCAACGCATTTTCGATGAAGAATTCAAGGCAAAATTCCAAGAAAATAACATTGAATATTTTTACACCTTGATTGACGACGCGGTTGCCCGTGTAATGAAAACGGAAGGCGGATTTTTGTGGGCGTGTAAAAATTACGATGGCGATGTGATGAGCGATATGATTGCCTCTGCATGCGGAAGCCTTGCAATGATGACAAGCGTTCTTGTAAGTCCGAATGGCGAATTTGAATTTGAGGCGAGTCACGGCACGGTGCAAAAACATTATTACCGCTATTTAAAAGGCGAAAAAACTTCTACAAATCCTGTTGCAACTATTTTTGCATGGACAGGCGCACTTGCAAAGAGAGCAGAACTTGACGGCACACCAGATTTATCCGATTTTGCGCACCGCCTAGAAAAAGCGACACTTTCAACAATAGAAGATGGTGTTATGACGGGCGATTTAGCGGCTTTAGCTGAACCCAAAGCAAGTAAAATTGTAAATTCTTGGGAATTTATCGATGCAATAAAAAATAAATTGTCAATTTAAGGATATTTTATGCCAAAAACCATAGCTGAAATTCATATAGAAGGTGTAATTGAAAAAGAAAATGCCACCTACAATCAAAAATGGTTGCTCGAAACAATAGAAAAAGTTACCGATGACAAAAGAAATGTTGCCATCATACTTTTTATCGATTCGCCAGGTGGCGGAGTGTACCAGTCTGATGAAGTGTACAAGGCAATTCTCAATTACAAAGAAGAAACAAAACGTCCAGTTTACGCATATTTTGCTTCTCTTGCGGCAAGCGGAGGATATTACATCGGTTGTTCTGCCGACAAAATCATTGCAAACCGCAACACGCTTACGGGGAGCATTGGTGTAATTGCGGGAAATTTTACCGATGCCACAAAACTTCTCGAAAAAATCGGGGTAAAAAGCGAAACAATTCACGCGGGAAAAAACAAAACGATGGGAAGCATTACAACGCCCATTACAGACGAACAAAGAGCAATTATGCAAAGCATCGCGGATGAATGTTACAATCAATTTGTTGACATTGTAAGCGAAAGTCGCCACTTAGACCGCGAAACCATTGTAAAATATGCCGACGGAAGAATTTACACGGCAAAACAGGCAAAAGAAGCGGGGTTAATTGACGAAATCGCCTTTTACGAACAAGTTGAAGAAATCTTAAAAGAAACTGAATTTAAAGACAAAAAGTATAAGGCAGAAATTAAAAAGTTTGAAGTTAAACAAAAAAAGGGAATCCGAAAACTGTTAGAAGGTACTACGGGAAGAGCCTTTGTTTTGCCACAGGGAGAATCACTTTTTTCTGCATTAAATGAAGAATTAAAATCGCTCCCCTTCCCAGCTTGGTATTGGAAACGCCCAAACGTCCGCTAAGAATTCTTTAATTTTTCTTAAAAAGACCGCACCACGGAAGCGCAAATTTTTTGCAAAGAGAATCGTATTCTTGGCGGTCTTTTTCTGAGCGCAACGAAGTAACAAAAAATGCGCAATCTGGTGGAAGATTTTTTATTTTTTCTAAAGGTTGCGCAGTTTTTTCTAAAACTCTAATAGCTTGTTTTGCAACTCCATCTCGGCTATCTACAACGCGCACACTTTTTCCGCAAATATTTTTTACATCTTGTGCAATGTGAGTAAAATGTGTGCAACCCAAAATAATTGTATCGCAAGCGCAAGAAGCAAAATAGTCAACAGCAGGTTTTATAGCGTCAATTTTTTCTTGCAGTGTAGCCGTAAACAATTTATGTTCCACAAAAGAAATCAAATCGGGGTCGCCACGAGCAAAAACTTTGCAGTCAGAAGCAAAACGTTTTATAAGTTCTTGATTGTACGGGTGACGGACTGTCGCATTTGTCGCCAAAAGTCCTATACGTTTATTTAGGCTAACATCGGCTGCCAATTTAATTGCGGGAACAGTCCCAACAATCGGAACGGAAAAACGATTTCGCAATTCTTGTAAAGAAGTTACACTGATTGTATTGCACGCCACAACGATTTCCCTCGGCTGACAAAAATCAATCAAATCAGAAATAGCTCTTGAGGCACAGTCTATAATTTGACTTTCTGATTTTTCACCATAAGGAAAATGTGCAGTGTCCCCTAAATAAACACAACGCGAAGTCGGAATTCGCTTTTTTATTTCTAGCATATACGGAATTCCGCCCGTTCCGCTATCAAGAAAAGCAAAATCTACACAATTTTCCATATCCGATTCCAATTTAAGATTTTTTTAAGAAAACAGCGCATTAAATGCAGCTTTTGCCGAAGAAGCTTTATCTATAACTTCAGAATCGTTTGCCCAAAGCGTTTTTAGTGAAAAATGCGAACAAAAATTTGCCCTTTCTTTGTCGCTAACAGGAAAATCAATTGTTTCTCGGCAATCATAATGACTATTGCGGGAATAAAAATTGCAATTTTTACAAGAATGTAAATCAGCATGGCAGAAAGGACATTCATCGCCCCTAAAAACAGAACCTTCAATTTGAATATCTTTTTTGCATTTCCAACACATACAAGCATTTTATCTATTTGACTAAATGTTTTCAATAGCGTACAGTAAGACTATGTATGCCCTAAACAGATGTTGCTATGAAGGTTGCACAAAAATTGCACTTTCTTCTATTGATTCTGACGGAAATTTGCGGGAAGAAGAAGGTTTTTGCCTTGAACATAGCCCGAATCCCGAATACGCAACGCAAAAAATCAAAAATTACATTCTTACGCACGAAAAAATAGTCGGATTAAACGCGAGTTACATAACGTTTTCTGAATTTGAAATTGAAAACAAAAAGTTTTACGGCTGCAATTTTCAACATTGCACGTTCAGAAACGTTCATTCCAATAATTTGCGGGCAAGAATGTGTATGTTTGACTTTTCTACATTTACCGATTGCAATTTTCCCGCTTCAAATATGCAATTTTCATCTTTTGCGGGAAGCAAATTTGTTCATACAGTTTGTACAGGAAGCGATTTAATTCACAACAATTTTAATGGAGCTACAGCTTACCAGTCTAGTTTTGACGATAGCGACCTTTACAACAGTCGATTTATTAAATCAGTCTTAATAAATACGTCAATGGCAAATTGTAATTTAAAAAAAGTGGCGTTTTACGAATCTGTTAGAGAAGGTGTGAGTTTTCATTTGTCAAACACGCGAGAAGCTCTTATTGACAGGAGTGAAGGCGGACTTATTGGTGATGTTTCGTAAAAAACGCAAAAAGTTCGGAAAAAGGGAGTTTTATGAAAATCTATTTTCATCTTTGCCTTGAAGAATTTACAAATTGCTATTTGGTTGTAAATGATGACCCCAAAATTAAAGAAGCGTTAATTGTTGACCCAGGGAAAATTTCAAATGAAATCATTATGCAAATTGAAAATGGCGGATACCAACTTACTGGGGTCTTAGTCACTCACAATCACGAAAATCACGTACAAGGTCTTTCTACGCTCACAAAAATTTATTCGCCATACATTTATGCAGCTGATTATGGAATTGCAGGAAAAAGAACCGTTTTGCTACGCGGGGAGGGAACAATAAAAGTTGCAGGTTTAAACGTAGAATATTTTTCTCTTCCTGGACACTCCGCCGACAGTATGATTTTTAAAATTGAAAATGTGATTTTTACGGGCGACACTCTTACAAGCGGAATTATTGGCGAAACAAATGGCACTTTTTTTAAGAATATGTTAAGGTCGAATATACAAAAAAAAATATTTTCTCAAACAGACGACACTATACTTATGCCAGGTCACGGACCGCCGTCAACAGTTGCAAGTGAAAAACAATTCAACTTAGACATAAAAGGGAATCTCTGAGAGCCTAGAATTTTTAAACAACTTATAGTGGCGCAATTAGCGTTGACCTTCCTGCGCCCAAGCCATAATGCGCAAACGCCCAAGCGTCAAGTTCGATTGCGGCTTGAACAAAATCTTTAGCATTAGTTCGCCTTATGTATGCGGTAAGGTCTGGTCGATTTTTGTTGAGCGTATTCCAATCTGCTTTACTTGCAAAATAATTTCCAACAGAATCAAGCCCCTGCTGCATAAGATATGCCATAAATTCGTTTTGCATAAGATATTCATCGTTTCTATCATAACCGAGCGATGGATAAGTTTCCCAATACACTTTTAAGAATTCAAGCGCAGTTTCGTCAAATTCTGAATAAAGTTTTTCAACTTCATCGCGAAATTCCCTTTTTGTAAAGTAAATTCCGTGCCAACTTTCATGTGCCATAAGTTGATGCCTTAACCACATAGGCGATTCACGGGAAATTGAAATGATTGCACCCTGCCCCTCGTCAAAAGTTCCTGTGGAATTTTTTACAATAATTCCATTTTTGATAAGAATCTCGCGTAACAAAAGTTCTTTTTGATTTAAGTTAAAATTAAGCATTGCAGCTTTTGTAAAAAATGCTGCCAAATCCTTTGCCTTGTAATCATGCGCATTGTATCCATGCCGATTTTTTATAAAATCATCGCTAACTAAAGTTCCTTTGTAGCCGTTTTTTTCAACAAAATAGGCAAGTCTAGTTAAAAATTGATTTTGCGTTTCGTAATTTGCAAAGTCAAACACCAAAACTTCGGGAAACTGTTGCCATCTAAAAAGTTCATAGTCATTTGACCGCCAAGATTTTAATGGCCATTCGTAAATTAAACCTAAATCTGTGGAAATTGGAAAAAGTGAGTCCGATTCAAAGGTTTGCGACAATTTTTTTTCTGAAGCCGAAAGTAAAACACTAGAAACCTGCGAAGCATTTTCTGTAAAAGTTAAAATTCCATAGTCTAATTTAAAAGTGGCAAGCGGAAGTAAAAATTCTTTTTGAGAAAAAGTGCGCCGAATTGTAAATTTTTCATTTCCGTAGCTAAAATTTACTCTCACCTGATTTTCTGGAGTTCCCTGATTGCTTAATTGTCTGAATTTAATCTTAATTTGTGGAGAATAAAGATTTTGGGCTTTTTGTAATTCGGAAAAATAATACTTTGCCGACAAAAAATCAAAACTTTCTTGAAATTGTCTTAATTCGCCACCATTTTGACTGAGCGCGTAAAATGGAATTTTTTGGCTTTCGTCAAATCCCACAACTGCCGAAATAATGTCAACCATATTAACAATTACGCTTTTTGAAGAATCTTGAACATAAAATCCAACTGGTAATTCTTTTGTAAAATCTATGCAAAGCGAAAGTCTAATATTGTTGTCCACAAAAGAAGCATTTTCTGCAAGGACACAATTTTCTGTAGACAAAGGCATTTTAAGATTGTTTTTAGAATCAATATCTGTTTTATATAAAAAACCTATTTTTGCAAAAGAAAAAGTTTCTGCCGCCGCACCAATAGAATCCAATTTTTGAATCCCCAAAAAAAGAGATGCGCCTGTTTCTGAAAAAGCCTTTTTTCTTATTGCCTCCTGCTGCGATTCGGTAAAAAGATAGGCGGTTACGTCAGTTTTTTTTGTTTTTGCCAAAAAAAGTTCTTCTTGTAAAAATAAAAGCCCATCGTGTTCCGCATTTGAACATGAAACAGAAAAACTTAAAATAAACATAAAACATAGTAAAATGAAAAAAAAACGGAGTTTTGGGTGCAATACTAGAATTTTTGCATTTTTCATACCGCTATACTACACTTTTTTTGCACTTTACTCTATACTTTTTGCATGGAAACAAAAAAAGCCATAATTCCGCACAAAGATACGGCATTTTTTCTTGCAAAAACGGCGAAAATGTGCATTTCTCTTTACAACGCTCCATTTTTGTCCGATGATGTGCGAAAAAAAGCTTTTCCTGTTTTTCCACAATGGATTTTTTTAGACGAAATACCAGAAAACATCACGTGTATTGAGCTTAATTTACCCTTAAAATGTAAAACCGAACTTTACTTTCCTGTAAAACTTTTTTTAGAACAAAATTCTCTCAATATAATGGAAGAAAAAATCAAATTTGCGCAGATTTTAGAAGATTCTGAAAACTCAGAAGAAAAATTAAAATTGCCAACTTTAGTTCAAGAAAAATTTCCTATGCAACTAAAAATTTTCCGCACAGGAAAAGTGCTTTTAACAGAAAACAGTTGGCAATTTTTTGAAGAAAAATGGCATAAACTCAACGGTTCAACGCCACAGAAATAAAAATGCAATAAAAGTCTACAACTGCTTTACATTTGTTTAGCAATATTTATTGCATAACTTTTTCGCCTCTATCCATAGCGGTTAAACCAGATTTTAAAAGTTCAAGGATTCCGTAAGGCTCTAGCAATTTTATAAGTGAACTGATTTTTTCCTCGCTTCCTGTAGCTTCAACTATAAGACTATTTTCAGAAACATCAACAATGTGTGCACGGAAAATATTGCAAGTTTCTATTACAACAGCGCGATTTGCCCCGCCAGCTTTAACTTTTATAAGTGCCATTTCTCGCTGAGTTGTCGCTACTGAATCGCAATGTTCTATTGAGATAACTTCAACTAATTTTGAAAGTTGTTTTTCAATTTGCTCTAAAATGTATTCATCACCGCGAACAACGATTGTCATACGGCTTCGTGAAGGAACAGCGGTTTCACAAACGGTAAGAGAATCAATATTATACCCCCGTCGGCTAAATAATCCTGAAACACGGCTTAAAACACCCGCATGATTTTCTACCAAAACCGAAAGAACATATTTTTCCATAAAAATCTCCTCTATATGTTAAGACAAAGCTCAATTTATAAATTTAAGACTATTTTTAGCTTTGCAATAAATTCTAAAAACAATGCCTTTTACGCGACACCTATCTTCGATTTTCAAAATAAATGCCCAAAAGTCGCGTTGCCTCGCAAATTTCATTAAGTTCGCCAAGCAAAGTTTCAACTTCTGCCTTTACATTTCCTTGTAAGCCGCTCAATTCCGCATCTGCGTAAAAACGATAATTCCAAGGTTGCCCTTCCATCGGACGACTTTCCAAACGAATTAAGTTTATTTTATGTTTTTCAAAAATCCCCAAAGCTCGGCACAAAGCACCAGGTTCATTTTTTGTCTTAAAAATAAAACTCGCCATATTTGGACTTACATTTACTTCGCGATTTTGCACAAGTTTTTCTTTAGAGCGAATAACCACAAAACGAGTAAAATTTCCAGGGTCATCTTCAATATCATCAAAAAGCACTTCAAGGTTGTATAGTTTAGCATTTACATTGCTCGCAATCGCAACATTTGCTTTGTCTGCATTTTGAGAAACGAGTTCTGCGGCTGTTGCGGTTGACACAACTTCTATTTGATTCCAATCGGGGTGTTGCTCCAAGAATTTTCGGCACTGACCTAAAGCTTGCGGATGCGAATACACCGTGTGAACATCGCTCAAGCTAGAACCTTTTACCGCCAAAAGTGAATGTCGAATATTCAAAGTTACAGCCCCAACAATTGTTACATCTTCAAAACGGCTAAAATTATCGTAATTTTGATAAACGCTTCCCGCAAGGGAATTTTCAATCGGAACCATTCCATAGTCTGCGCGACCGTCAATCACATCCTGAAAAATATCTGAAAATGATTTTACAGCTCGCGGCTCAACATCGGCAGCGTCAAAATAGCGCGTAATCGCCTGTTCTGCATAAGCCCCGCGTTTTCCACTATACGCACAAATAGTTTTTCTTTCCCGAATTTCTTCACGGATATGCGCAACCGATTTTCCCATAACGGGAGCTAAGGCTTCTATATCGTGCATCATTTTGTCAAATTGCGCAGGAATCATCGAAGAAACGCCACCAGCTAGGGCTTTTTCGGGATTTGTGTGAACGTCAACAATAACGCCATCTGCACCACTAGCAATTGCGGCTAGTGCCATAGGAGAAACGCGGTCGCGACTCTGAATGGCATGGCTTGGGTCTACAAGAATTGGAAGGTGTGTTAGCGTTCGCAAAACAGGAATCGCCGCTAAATCTAGTGTATTGCGAGTTCCATATTCAAAAGTACGGATTCCTCGCTCGCACAAAATAACATTTTCAGCTCCAGAAGCCAAAAGATATTCGGCTGACATAAGGAATTCTTCCAAAGTTGCAGTGTATGCGCGTTTTAAAATGACTGGCTTTTTTGCACCGCCAACTTTTTTAAGTAAGTCAAAATCCTGCATTGTTCGCGAACCGATTTGAATCACATCGGCATATTCGCTAACAAGTGGCAAAACTTCTGGCGACATAATTTCTGTTACAATCGGAAGCCCAAACTCATCGCCTGCCTCGCGCAAATACAAAAGTGCCTGCTCGCCCAAGCCCTGAAAACTGTACGGCGAAGACCTAAGCCACGCTCGCGAACGCAACATAACCGCACCGCTTTCGGCAACCGCTTTTGCACAGGCTAAGATTTGTTCTCTGCTTTCTACAGCGCACGGACCTGCAATAGAAACCAAGCGTTGTCCGCCAACCCGTATAACTTGCCCGCGCCGATTTGGGATTTCTACGATTGTGTCCTCGCGCTTAAATTCTCGGCTTGCCATTTTGTAAGGTTTTGAAATGGGAATGATGCGACTAACGCCAGGCAAAGCTTCTAATTCGCGAATTTCAATTGAAGAACTTCCAACGGCAGCAAGCAAAATTGTGTCCTCATCGCCAACAATTTCATTCAATTTAAAATTATGACGATTTAAGACTGATTTAAGCTCTTCTTTATCGCGTTCTGAAATATCTTTTTTTAGGATAATTACCATCTTTTTTCCCTACTTAGAAGTCAAATTCCAGCTAACAGTGCGCAAAATATCGCCAAAAACGCCCGCAGCCGTAACACCAGCTCCAGCTCCGTAACCGCGAACAGTCAGCGGAATGGGCGTATAACGCGCAGTTGTAAACACAAAGGCATTTTCTCCACCTTTAACCCCATAAAGCGGGTCGTCCTCGCCAACTTCAAGCGAGCCAACGCTCACAATGCCGTCTTTTATGCTTGCGCCCATTCGTAAAACTTTTTTTTGCGCCTTAAGATTTTGCATTTTCTTTGCAAAATAATCGTCCAACTCAGGAAGCCGCGCAAGAAATTCTTCGGGGCTGCCTTCAAGCGAAAATCCTTCTGGAAAGATTGAATTCATCTTAATATCTTCAAGCTCAATTTCCATCCCAGCTTCGCGAGCAATAATTAGGGCTTTGCGGGCAACATCCGTGCCTTTTAAATCATCGCGTGGGTCTGGTTCAGTGTAGCGCAACTTTTTTGCGTCCAAAACGGCTTCGCTGAACTTTGCGCCATCGTCTAAGCGACCAAAAATGTAACTTAAAGAACCGCTCATAATTCCGTTAAACGCAGTTAGGCGGTCGCCCGACTTAAACAAATTTTGCAAAGTGTCAATAATCGGAAGCCCCGCACCAACATTTGTTTCGTACAAAAAGCGCACGTGCATATCATTTGCCGTAGAACGCAAGCGGTGATAAAATTCCATACTCATAGAATTTGCGCGTTTGTTTGGAGTTGCAATATTCATTCCCGTTTTTAAAATGTCAATATAGCGTTCGGGGAGGTCGTAACTTGCGGTACAGTCTACAAATATCGGGTTTAGCGGTTTTGTTTCCCGCACAAATTCAAGAATTTTGTCGAGATTTGTTTTTTCACCATGAGCTTTGACTTGTTCGCGCCAAGATGACAAATCGATTCCCTCAGAATTAAAAATCATTCCGTCAATATTTGCGATTGCCATAACGCGAATGTCAATTCCTTGCGTCAAAAGTGATTTTTGCTGTTCGCCGATTTGGTCTAAAAGCGTTCCGCCGATTGTTCCCGCACCAAACGCATACACCTGAATTGATTGCGCAGTATTAAAGAAGAATTTGTGAACAATTCGCACCGCAGTGTCGCCATCAGAAGCCTTAATTACAGCTGAAATTGAACGTTCCGAAGAACCTTGCGCGATTGCCAAAACATTTATGTCACGAGTTGCGAGTGAATCGAAGAATGTTCCAGCAACACCGCGTTTTTGCTTCATAGCGTCGCCGATTATGGAAACAATTGCACAATCATTGTGAACTTCTATGGGGTTTACAAGACCGCTTTTTATTTCAAGGGCAAATTCAGAACGCAAAATATCTTGAATTTGCGCAGAATAGGCAGAGCGAACACAAAAAGACAGGGTGTATTCCGAAGAAGATTGCGTTATAAGTAGAATTGAGATTCCCGCGTTTCCTGCAACAGAAAAAATGCGAGCTGCCATTCCTTTTCTTCCTTTCATTCCAGAGCCAGACACGCTAATCATAGCGCAATCTTTTAGGCAAGAAATACCACGAACAGGACCAGAAGGAGCATTTGTAAAATCCACACCCGAATGTCCTATGCAAGTTCCCCGTGCGGAAGGATTTTGACTATTTAAGCTCCAAGCTTCAATATTTTTGGCAGCCAATGGTGCGAGTGTTTTTGGGTGCAATACTTTGCTTCCAAAAAAGGAAAGTTCCATTGCTTCTTCATAACTCATCGATTCGACTAAAATGGCATCTTTTACAACGCGCGGGTCGGCTGTGTAGATTCCGTCCACATCAGTCCAGAATTCAACTTTTTTTGCTTCTAACGATGCGCCAACAATTGCTGCGGAAAAATCAGAACCATTTCTTCCCAAAAGTCCCATAACAGTTTTTCCTTCGGGATTTTTGCTCCAAGAACAAATAAAACCTGGAAAAAGCAAAATGCGGGCTGAACCGTCGTCCTCTTTGTACGGAGCAAAGGCTTTAGCTGAACGTGCATAATCGGGGTCGCCTTCTTTTTGGTCGCCCGTTGTAAAAATAAATGAACGGCTATCTAAAAGCAAAACACTCTGATTTTTTGCAAGCAAAAGCGATTCAACTATGGGCGCACACAAAAGTTCCCCCATTCCCATAATTCTACAGTGAACTCCCGTAGGACATTCGCCAAAAGAAGAAACGCCATTCAAAAGTTTTTCTAATTCCAAAAAAAGTGGCTCTAATTTTTTTTCAACAGAATCCGAATCAAAAGCTGGTTCTGCCTTTTTTATTTCCTGAATGATTTCTTTGTGCGTTGCCCTAAGCGATTGAACATATTGTTCAGCCTGACCGCCCAAAACGCAAGAATCAAGGGCAGCTTGTAAGCGGTTAGAAACACCAGCTACAGCACTTACCACAACTGAAATGCGGTCAGTTTTAGCGCGTTCAATCATTATGTTCGCGCTATCCAAGATTCGACGGGCAGAACCCATACTTGTTCCGCCGAATTTTAGTGTAAGCATAAAAATCCTCTATAATTTGTAAAAGTTTGCCTAACTCATTCTACATTTTTTATTGTCTTTTGTGAAGATAGGAAAAAACTTGTTAAACGAGGTCGCGTTTTGTTCGATAATTGAAACGATTCAAATTCAAAGGGAGAATTTCATGAGAAACCTTAAAACAACCTTAATTATGGGGGGGGTATTGGCTTTAGCCTTGCTTCCATTTGTTTCTTGTTCGGACACAAGAGAGGACGATAGCCTTGTAGTAACAATCACAAGCACTGGTGACACCAAAAAAACCGTTACGATGGCGGTAACAGACTCTTCTTACGATGGAGAAGAAGTTCACATTGTTTACACAACAGATGGTTCTGAGCCAACTGTAAAATACGATGCAGAAGCAGAAGAAACTTACTACGTTGACTATGGAACGGCAGCCGTTTACACAGAAGCCCTCACTTTTGATTCTGACACAGTGATTAACGCAAAAGCCTTTTACATCAAAAATGAAAAAGCATACGTTGGTCCACTTGCAACAGCCGAGTTGACTTTTGAGGTTTCCTCTACAACCGAAGATGCCCCAGCTAATGAATACGGGACTTTGACCTTTAAGCTTGCAAGTTCAGGAAACTCTTTGCAAACACATTATTTTGACACTTCCGATAAAACTTTTACCTATAACAGCACAGAGCATTGCTACTACCAATTCCTATTTTCTTACAAAGGAAGTAGTAAAGGAAACTGGTATTTGTTTGTACGCCAGCTAGGAGCTTCAAATCCAGTAGTAGTAGATGGGCAAACTAACAAATATCTTGCAAAAGGAACATTTACAGGTGCGTGCTTTAACGATTACCAAAAAGGAAAAGTTGCAAACGGAGAATTGACGCTCTTAACTGATAAAGGAAATGCTTTTGGTGATACAGCTACAATGACAGGAGCTCCAGACACGCCAACATTTACGTTTGAAATTCAACCAGAAACAAGAAGCACCGCTGTAAGCGACACAGAAAAATAAGTTACGCAAAAAAAAGCCCCCGTTAAAGGGGCTATGTAAAAGGTCAAATAGCGTTGTCGCGGGGCAATCCCAAATTTGTGTGTCATTACAATAGCACGGGAAGTGCTTGCATAGTGGCACGGTGTGTGTCATTACAATGACGCGGAGTCCGCCACTATAATGGCGATTGTTCCGTCATTACAATAGCGCAACGTCCGCCACTATGCTGACGGGAAGTCTTGGCAACGCCTAGCAACGCCTGGCAACCGCCTGTCGCTCAACATTACGCGGGGGCGGCTCTAAGCCTACTACCTTAAGCGCAAAAGGGCAGCTCCGTGAGATTTTACGGGAAAGTTTAATTCTGCGTTTCCTTGTAAAGGAAATAAATCTTTTTGTTCCCAAAGGTCGCGGACGGAATAAGTTTTGTCTTTTGAAATTCCTTTTATCTCAGAAAGAGAAATAAAAACGTCAGCGTCTTTTGAAGAAAGATTAAAAAGTGCTATAAAAATGTCTTGTCCGCGAGCGGGGCAGCCGTTACCATAACTTACCCAAACCGCTTGATTTTCATCGCGCATAACTGGTTCTGGGTTGTGTCCATTTTTGTTTACGTTGAGGACTTCGACGTTTGTAATTAAAGCAAGGCTTTCTTTATCAAGACTGGTTAATTCTGTACCAAGCATCAAAGGACTGCGGAAAATGCACCACAGTGTAAACATAGTCCGTTCTTCTTGGCGCGAAAAATGCGTCTTTCGCAAAGAACCAAAACCCCATCCTAAATTACAAAGAGGAATCATATCGCAATCTGGCCAAGAACCCGCGCCAACATTCTTGTGCCAAACTTCGCACCGCTCAAACATCGCCTTAAGAAGCTCCCAGTCGTCCCAAAAATCGTCCGTAATGCGCCACATATTTGCAAAACTGCGCAAATGCCACGCCTTTTCAATCACCGCAGGACCTGGACTGAGCGACAAAACCATATTTCGCCCCGAATGGTCAATCGCATTTGCAATCAACTCAATTTCTTTTTGGGCTGAATAGGGATTTTGCGGATACATATTTGTGTTACAAATGTCGTCCACCTTAACAAAATCAACGCCCCACTCCGCATAAAGTTCAAAAAGGCTGTCGTAATATTCTTGTGCGCCAGGCTTAGAAGCGTCCACGCCGTACATATCGCCATTCCAACGGCTTATGCTAAACGGGTCGGCAATTTTGTCGGCAGTAAGTGCGGGGCCTTTTATGGCAGAATGATTTTGTGCGGCGATTCTGGGGATTCCACGCATAATGTGGATTCCAAATTTTAAATTTAGGGAATGAATGTAATCGGCAAGCGGCTTAAATCCTAATCCTCCGCGAGAAGATGGAAAACGATTTGGCGCAGGGATTTGACGCGAAAATTCGTCTAAACACAATTTTGTAAACGGAACATATTGCGTGTGCGGATTAAGAGTTCCTGCGTTCGGGTCTGCCCACTGAATGTCCACCACAACATATTTCCAACCAAAACTACGCAAATTTTTTGCCATAAAATCAGCGTTTGCACGGATTTGCTCTTCGTTTACCATAGTATTGTAAAAATCGTAAGAATTCCACCCCATCGGCGGAACAGGAGCTATTTTTTGGAGCTTTTCACTTTTACTTTGCATAAAACCTTCCTTTTTTTTCTATTCTAACCGCAAATTTTGCCCAATGCAATAGACCTGTTCGGAAACCATGTTTCCGCTCAGGTCAACGAGTTTAAAACCGCTAAAATAGCGCGGTTTTAAACATCGCCTTTCAAAGTAACCTGTTCTGAAACTGTTTTGGCACGCAGTTTCTAGCCAGTTTCCGAACAGGTTTAATAGATGTAAAAAAAATGCGCGGATTCTTCGTAGGCAAAGCCCTATCGCTCAAAATAACGGGCAAGTTTTTTAGGCAAGGGGGGAATCTTTTCTTTAAAAATCAAAAAAATCGTAGTATACTAAGTTTATAGGAGAAAATAATGGCTATACAGTTTTTTATCTGTACAAAATGCAAAAAAATCGTAGAAGTTTTGCAAAGTTCAAGTTGCCAAACTTTATGTTGCGGTCAAGAAATGAAAGAATTAAAAGCTAACACTAGTGATGGCGCACAAGAAAAACACGTTCCTGTTGTAGAAATCAATGGAGATGCTGTACACGTAAAAGTCGGGAGCGTAGCACACCCAATGGAAGCTGACCATTGGATTCAATGGATTGCGCTAGAAACGTCCCGCGGAGTGCAAAAAGTAAATCTTGCACCCCAAGAAAAACCAGAAGCCGACTTTTTGCTAAATGGCGCAAAACCGCTTGTCGCTTACGAATATTGCAACAAACATGGTCTTTGGAAAGCCGAACTCTAGTTTTTACGGCATTCCTTGTTTTTAATAGAAGCGGCAATAAAATCCCTAAAAAGCGGACCTGCTTTGTTAGGTCTACTTTTAAATTCGGGGTGAAATTGTCCGCCGACCATCCAAGTGTGCTTTGGAATTTCAACCATTTCTACAAGATTGCGTTCCATATTCACGCCAGCAATAACAAGCCCCGCATTTTCCAAATCTTTTCGGTAAAGATTGTTAAATTCGTAGCGGTGGCGATGACGTTCCCAAATAATATCCGCATTGTAGGCTTTTTTAGAAAGTGTTCCGTCTAAAAGCGTACACTCAAATTTACCGAGTCGCAACGTTCCCCCCAAAATTTTTCCGTTTTGGTCGGGCATTAAATCTATAACAGGGTGATTTGTGTTTGGGTCGATTTCCGTTGAATGAGCGTCTGTCCAGCCTAAAACATTCCGCGCATATTCAATTACAATAATTTGCATTCCCAAACAAATTCCAAAATACGGAACATTGTTTGTCCGAGCATATTTTGCAGCCCGAATCATTCCTTCAATTCCGCGACTTCCAAATCCGCCCGGAACAATAATTCCGTCTACGCCAGAAAGCATTTTTTTTGTTACTTCATCATCGCTCAATATTTCACTGTCAATCCAAGCAATGTTAACCGAAGCCTCGTTTGCAATTCCACCGTGCGTAAGACTTTCTACAACAGAAAGATACGCATCGTGCAACTCAATGTATTTTCCGACAAGGGCAATAGTTACGCTTGTTTTGGGATTTTCAAAAACAGTAACCATTTTGCGCCACTCGGTCAATTCAGAAGCGCGATTTTCAAGATGGAGCGTTTTGCACACGGCATCGCCCAAGCCCTCGTCTTCCATAATAAGCGGGACTTCGTAAATTGATTTTGCAGTTCGATTTTGAATAACACAATCGGTGTCAACATTACAAAATTGCGCTAATTTTTCGCGAGTTGCCTCGTCCAAAGGAACTTCGGTGCGGAGCATTAAAATGTCAGGCTGAATTCCCAATTCCTGAAGCTCTTTTACGGAATGTTGGGTCGGTTTTGTTTTTATCTCATTCGCTTTTTCAAGGAAGGGAATCAAAGTTAGGTGAATGTAACAACAATTTTCTTCGCCCACTTTGTATTTCATTTGCCGAATCGCCTCAATAAATGGAAGGGATTCTATGTCGCCAACCGTGCCACCAATTTCCGTTATTATAACATCCGCGTGGGTTTCCTCAGTTGAAAGCAACATTCTGCGCAAAATCTCATCGGTAACATTCGGAATCACCTGAACAGTGCCACCATGATATTTTCCCTCGCGCTCATTTTTTAAAACGGTTTCGTAAACGCGCCCCGATGTTGTGTTATTGCTCTGAGAAAGCGTAGCGTCCGTAAAACGCTCGTAATGCCCAAGGTCAAGGTCAGTTTCCGCGCCGTCATCGGTAACAAAAACTTCTCCATGCTGAAAAGGATTCATCGTTCCAGGGTCAATGTTTAGGTAAGGGTCAAATTTTTGGTTTACAACAGAAAGATTGCGACTTTTTAAAATCAAGCCAATCGAAGCCGCCGCAATTCCCTTTCCAAGTCCGCTCACAACGCCACCAGTAATAAAAATATATTTTGTTGCCATAAAATCTCCACTTTCCACTGCCACGCAGACTGTAAAAATGCAAAAATCAAGCCTTAGTATAATTGAAAAAAAGATAAATGTCAAAATCACAAAATAACACATTCTTGGGCTGTTTACAAAGAGGCGCACGGTTGGAGGAGAGAACGCGGGTTATGCTAACATGGGCGCGGACACACCGACATACTTTCTGTAGCACTACCGATATTTTTATTAGATTTACAAAAAAATTACAGATAAAGAAAACAGGCGATATTAAAACAAACGTTTTTGATGGGCGCGAATTGTAAACAAAACAATTTTTGTGTTAAACAAATTGTCCCAAGTTTTACACCGCACTAAAGCACGAAAAATGAAAACTGCCGAGCACCGGAATCGAACCGGCACAGCCGTTTGAAAAGCCGAGGGATTTTAAGTCCCTTGTGTCTACCTATTCCACCAGCTCGGCAATTTGAGTTCTATCTCCGTGTACAGCAAGG
>CALCEK010000247.1 GCA_937900125.1 uncultured Treponema sp.
GAGAACTGGTTCGCAAGCCCTGTAAGCCGCGCCCTCTCTCCAGACAGCCAACCCATTGCGGCATCGTTTAGTGTTGAATTACGAAGCTGCCTCCGATTCAGTTTCGGCAGATGATGTCATTGGAAAAATAATCGACCTTATGCCGCTTCCATAGGGGTTTCAAATGGATAGGTCAAAACTCGCAAAAAAAGCCTATTATCTCCACTTAAACGCTCGAACTTTGGCGGAAGGAATGAAGGCTGGGGCGTTCAAATCGCTTTACAAAGGGCACGGAATGGAGTTTCGGGGAGTCCGCGAGTATTTTCATGGTGATGATGTTCGCATGATTGACTGGAATGTTACCGCGCGAATGGGGCGACCTTTTGTAAAAGAATTTGACGAAGAACGTGAATTAGACGTTTTTTTGCTTTTAGACCTTTCCCCTTCAATGTTCACAGGAAATGGAAAACAAAATCGCGCAGAATCCGCTTTAGAATGTGCCGCACTTTTAACATTGGCTTCTTTGCAAAACGCAAGTCCCGTTGGAGCTGCCATTTTTGGCGGCGACATTGCATTTTCTTGCGCACCTAAGGCGGGACGCGAGCAGGCGTTTTTGCTACTTTCGCAATTTGAAAAGCAAACTAAGCCGATTTTGGGCGGTTCAGTTTTGGATAACGCTTTGCAAGGCGCGGATTGTCTTTTAAAAAAGCGGTCGCTGGTGCTGATTTTTTCGGATTTTAGAACGAGCGGCTGGTCTGTGCCGTTTTCTCGTTTAGCAAAAAAACACGATGTTATTGCTGTGCGAATTTCTGATGGGCTGGATTCTTATTTGCCCGAATGTGGAACTTTGCCGTTTTTTGATTCTGAAAGTGGCAAACGCCTTCTTATTCCAACGCATTTGCAATCTTTAAAAAACGAATGGAGCGATGCAAATTATCATCATATTGAACTTTGGAAACACGAATGTGTGCGGCACGGAGGGATTCCTCTTTTGATTGACACAAATTCTGACCCCGCCGCAGAACTTACCAAATTTTTTGCTTCGCGAGAAAGTATATGAAATCTGAATATAGTCTTAAAATACTTTTCGTAACAATTTTTTGTATTTTTTTTACACCGCACCTTTTTTCCCAACAAGATTCTGCGGAAGAATATCTTGTTCCAAAAAACGTTTACGTTGGAGATTCCGCTGCGCTCATTTATAGTTTTTCAAGTTCAATAGTTTTGCCCCAAGTTTCGCTCGAATCCGATTTTTTAAAAGAAGAATCGGGCAAAGACATTGAAGTAAAAAACGTTTCCTTAACAAAATCTGAAAATTTCTACACGCTGACAATAAATTTTGTTCCGTGGGAAACAGGAACTTTTTGCTTTTTGCCATTTGACCTTGCTAAAGAATGTGGACTTTCTTCAGATTCCCTTATAATAAACTTAAAACAACAAACAATAGCGTCAATTTCTGAAAATCTCGGCGAAAATTCCTTGCGTCCGCCACTTGCACCCCAAACCTTACCAGGAACAAGCTATTTTGTTTGGGCAGCTACAATTTTTCTTTTTATCCTAATTTCAGCACTTTTTTTTGTAATAATACGATTTAGATTTGTTTTGGAACAAATATTACAATTTAAGGAAAAATTAAGATACAAAAAAAACGCTCGGCTCGCAAAACGCTCATTAAAAGCTCTAAACTCCGCTTCGCTTTTGGATTCAGACTTTTGTTCGCAATGGCAAAAAATAATGCGCGACTATCTTTCAGTCCGATTTGGACGTTCATTTGATTCCGTTGTTCCCTCAAAAATCGAACCACTTATAAACGAATGTACAGGCGGTTTTTTATACGAAATTCAAAATTTTCCCGAAGAATCAATTGTAGAATCCACTATAGAGCCACTTGTTTCACTTTTTGTCCGCACTGATTATATTCGCTTTGCAAATGGTTCACTTGACTCCCGCACAACTCCCCTTGAAGAAAATTCAGCGGCACTTTTAAAAGGCGAGCGAGAATCGATTATTGAACTAAGCATTCACTGTATACAAAATTTTGAAAGCGAGGCGGTATGATTGCATTTGAAAACGCATGGGCTTTTTTGTTACTTTTGGCGATTCCCATTTTATTCACTTTAAGACAATTTAAAGTTTTCCAAAAATCCGCCTTACCGCTAACTTTCAGCGATTGGCACGGCAAAAGTTTTTCATTCAAACCATTTTTGCAAAATTGCATCCGCAAATTTTCAAGTTTTTTGTTCTTAATTGCATACATTTGTTTAGTAATTGCGTTTACAAGCCCCATAAAAAGAACTCGACAAAAAGTTTATTCTTCGCGCGGTGCGGATATTTTGTTTGTTGTAGACACAAGTCCGTCAATGGCAAGTCGCGATATTGCAGGATTAACTCGGCTAGAAGCGGCAAAACAAGCAATTCGGCTTTTAGAAAAAGAACATCAGGGAACATCAATCGGGCTTGTAGAAATGGCAAAAGAAGCCGCCTTAGTTGTTCCGCCGACCGCCGACCATGAAATCTTCCTTAAAAAGTTGGACGAAATGATTGTAGGCGAGTTAGGAGATGGAACTGCAATCGGCACGGGTTTAAGTTGCGCAATTTTTCACCTAGAATCCTCACACGCACTAAAAAAAAGTATAGTGTTAATCACCGACGGCGAAAATAATGCAGGAGAAATTCACCCAAACACCATAGCCCGTCTTGCAAAAGAAAAAGGCATTTCGCTTTCAGTTTTAGGAATCGGCACAAAAGGCTCGGTTCCGCTCGAATACAGCGACCCAAAAACAGGCAAATTGTATTCTGGATTTTTAAATTCGGATTATGACGTTTCTTCCCTCGCGAAAATTGCAAATGAAGCGCAAGGTGCATTTTTTGAAGTTGAATCTATGGACGCATTGTCGCAAGCCTTAGAAGATGTAAGCAAAAGTGAAAATCTTGCCCAAAGCTATTACATAAAAAATTCAGAAATCTTCTATTATATATACTTTTTGTATGCCGCAGGATTTTTGTTTGTACTTGGATTTTTTATTCGACGATTCATTTTAAAGGAGTTTTTATGAATTTTTCCTTTGAACATCCGCTTTTTTTGTATGCAGTTTTTTTGCCGATTCCGATTTTTTTCATTCAATTAAAACGTTTTAAGACTATTCAAAGAAATTACCGCACAGTTGACAATAAACCGTTTTTTTCTTCGCTTTTTGCACATTCTTGGTCAGTTTTTACATTACGCGCTTTTTCTTGGATTTTTTTTATTTTATCATGTGCAGGGATTTCTTGGGGAACGGATTATGTACCTATACAAAAAAATGGTTGTGCTATAGCCTTTGTTTTTGACATTTCGCATAGTATGGAAGCTCGCGATGTTCAAGGCGGAAAAACACGTTTACAAGCTGCGGGCGAATACGCAATGGCTTTACTTGACTATCTTCCGCAAAGTTCAATTTCGGTAACGCTTGCAAAAGGAAACGGAATGGTTGCCGTGCCACTCACCGAAGATTATCAAGCACTAAGCGCGATTTTTTCTTCGCTTTCGCCGCGTCTTATGACATCTGCGGGGTCCAGTTTAGGGAGCGGAATAAAAGCCGCAATTTCATCTTTTCCAAGCCAAACTTCCCTTGCGCAAAACATTTGGTTGTTTACAGACGGAGAAGAAACCGACGAATCCCTTGAAGAAGCCTTGCAATATTCCCTAAAATACGGAATTCCTGTAAGTATAATAGGTTTTGGCTCTACTTTGGAATCTCAAGTTTTTGCAGGGGACGGAAAAACAACTGTTCAGACCGCCCTGCGCGTAAGCGCGATTCAAAATGTCATAGATTCCGTTTTGAAAAAAAATGCTTCACTTAATAAAGATTTTCTTCCGCAAATTCAATTTGTAGATTCAAATGAAGCAAGTTCCGCTTACAAACTTTTAAATAGTCTTAAAACGGATTCAAGTGTGAGCTATGAAATACGCCCTATTGAACATCATTCTACTTTTTTAGCAATCTCAATACTTCTTTTGCTGCTTTCTTTTATTTTTTCAGAAACACAATTTAATTTTCGGAAAACATTTTCCGCTTTTGCCTTTACACTTGTTCTGTCTCTTTGTTTTACATCTTGCTCCGCCCGATTTTACAGCGGAAAAAAAATTCTTTCGGGAAAAATTTCATGGAATCGCGGAGATTACTCAGAGGCAACGCTTGCCTTTTTAGAAGCCGCGCAAAATGCAAAATATAATTCCGACCCTTTAAGCGAAAGTTATGCAATTTTTAACCTTTCTGCAACCTATCTTGCACAAGGAGAAAAAATTTCAGCAGAAGAACGTTTAGGACAAATTTCTTTTGAAGATTCGCCAAAGGAGATACAATTTGCAATTTTGTACAATAAGGGCATTATTGCGCATCAAAACGGCAATTTTTCTGATGCTTCAGAATATTTTAAGGAAGCTCTTAAAATTAACAGCTTAAATTTGAATGCAAAAATAAATCTTGAAATATGCTTAAAAGAACAAATTCATCATTTTCAAAATGCAGAACAAAAGCTTATTCCCGTCTTTGAATCTAAGGCGGAATATGCCTCGCTTGAAGATGCAATTTATTCAATTTTGCAGGAGAAAGAGCAAAATCAATGGAAAAATCAACAGCAACAAGAAGAAAGCTCGGCTTTAGATTATTAATTTGCCTAGCTTTAATTTATCTTAAAATAAATTTGCTATTTGCGACACCAACTTACGAATATCTTAACACTTTGCAATTTAAAAAGCAGGATACTTATTTTTTTAGTGGGGAAAGTGGGGATATTTTTTTAAAAATAGACGATATAAGCCCCGATAGCGTGTCTGTTTCCGTAAACTCGCTTCCAGATTCTATGAGTTTTTTATCTTCAAAAAAAGAATCGTTTGTTGAAAATGGAACGCAGGGAACAAAAATCACCCTTTCTTTTAGATTTAAAAAAACAGGGCGCATTTTACTTTCTCCAATAGAAGTTCGAGTAAACAATATTTTTTTGCATATTCCAGTTGAATCATTCTTTGTTTACGAAAATCCAGCTACAATTTTGCCGACAATTTCAGTTTATTTCAATAAAACTCCAAACAACAAAAATGAATTATTTGTTACCGAAGGCGAACACATCAATTTTACGCTTTACGCCCGTTATGCTTCCGCAATTACAAAATTTTCTTGGACACTTCCAGAAAATTCTCTGTTTGCAGAAGTTCGCAGATTTGACATTTTAAATGAAAATGAAAAGCCCTACAGTTTTTCGTCAAATGAAATTCCCATTGCGGAGTTTGATTGGCAACCACTTGTTCAAGGTGATTTCGCACTTCCTGAAATAAATATTTCGGCATTGGCGTACAACGGAACAAATGTAAACTTAAAATTACCTGAATATAAAATAATTGTAAACAAAAACGCTTTATCTTTAAAAGGCAAAACACAAAATTCACTTTCAGAAAATTTTAAGGATGCTTTTTCAGAACCAAAATCCCCTATAGAAGAAAATGCGCAAGGTACACTTTCGGAAAAATCGTTAGATTTACTTATTTCGCTTCATAGTAAAGAATTACATTCACTTCCTTTTTCAAAAGCAAGAAAAAATCGCATAGAAGCAGAACAAAACGCGGCTCTTATTCCTTCAGATTCAAAACCGTCAATTCCACTATTTATAATTACCCTTTTCTTTTGTATAGTATTTTTAATTGAAACATACATCCGCCGCCTAAAGTTGCTATTATGCATATAAGCGCAAAAATATAAGCAAGAGTTTTTCCTATCCTGTGAAAACCTTTTTGTGCAAAACCACGTTCAATATAATACATAGGTCCGCCTGATACGGAACCGTCATGATTAAAATGTCTGTACTTTAAAGATAATGTAACTTCGCAAAATTTAAGCGCCATACCGAAAATAGCACCTGTGCACATCCAAAACATAGCTCCGGGTCCGCCGATTGATATAGCAATAGCCACACCTGCAATGTTTCCTATACCTATTGTTCCTGATAACGCAGTTGCTAATGCACCAAAAGTTGAAACTTCACCTTGATGCCCGTCATCTTGTTTTTTGTGAAATATTTGATAGATGGAATGTTTAAAACCCCAAATACCAATACATCTTAAATAGAAAGTGCAAAAAATACTTGTCGCTATCATAAGAAAAATTAATATCGGTACTTCACTACCTGCAATTGTAACGGGTGCAAAGATAACTTCCGAGAACTTATCCGAAAAGGGTGCAAAATATTTTTCAATTGCTTCATCTATTCCAAGTGCGTATGTTTTTTGAGCAAATAAAAACAAACTAAAAATACTTATTATAATACTGCTCTTTTTCATTGTTATTGTTTCTCTTTCGTTGTTTCGGCTTTTATATACTGCCCTTCAAGAATAATAAAAACATGCCTTATATACAAGTTTTATAAGACAAAGTTTTACAATAGAGTGAAAATCAACATACTATTTCGTCCAATGTTTTCTTTGTTTCCGGGGATAACTCAGATTGAAACAGGTCAGGAATATTTTTATCATATGTATTATTTTGCCAATTTATTCAACCTGAAATATTTTTGTGACTCCAGCTTTTCATT
>CALCEK010000248.1 GCA_937900125.1 uncultured Treponema sp.
CATGCTCGACACGAACGTTCTTGTTTCCGCGCTCGTGTTCGGAGGCAAGACAAAGGCATTGCTAGAGCATCTTGTGCTTTCAGACCATGATATACTCGTCTCTGAATATGTGTGCGAAGAATTCCGCGCAAAACTCCGCCAAAAATGGCCTGACAAGGCAGAAAAACTCATTGCGCTGTTCGGAAGAATGGATTTTTTGTTTTGCAAAAGCACTGATGCAATTCTCGGTACAGTCCGCGACAAAAAGGACATTCCCGTGTTGAGCGATGCCATCTTCAACAATGCGGATATTCTTCTGACGGGCGACAAGGACTTTCTTGATGCAAATCTTCAGCATCCACTCGTCTATTCGCCTTCGATGTTGTGCAACTTCTTGGGAATTGAATGACGTGTACAAGTACGGATTTCCCACCCGCAAAAGCAAGGCGGCGGGCAGGGTGCGCGGGGGGATTTTTTGTTTTTTTTGTTAAAATGAACTTAAAGGTGGGAGGGCTTGTTTAAAATGGGCAAAGTCGCCGTTCTTATGCGACGGCACATTTTCTTTTTTTACAAGAAAACTTTTGTCCCATTCGGGAAAAACCATTTTTCCCACACCTAAACAAGAGCCTCATCGCAAAAAGTGAGGAGTTTTTTTATTTGATTTTCTATATTGCCGGGGGCACCCAAAGTTTTGCGATTTTTCATACACGCGCGGGGGCTGATTTTTTCGTAAATGTCATTTTCGATGAGGGGCGAACAGTTTTTTAGCTCCACAAGGCTTAAGTTTTCCAAACACGGCAAGTTTTTTTCTATACAAAGTCTAACCGCTTTTGCCGCCACAGTGTGCGCGGTTCTAAACGGCAGCCCTTTTTGCACCAGATATTCGGCAACATCTGTTGCATTTGCAAAACCGCCTTCGCAACTTTTTTCCATGCGTTCAACATTCCAGCGGGCAGTTGCAATCATCGCCGTGAAAATTTTTACATTTGCCTGAACGGTGTCAAGGGCATCAAAAAGCGGCTCTTTGTCTTCCTGCAAATCGCGGTCATAAGCGAGCGGGAGTGCCTTTATCATCGTAAACAAATTGACAAGGTCGCCGTAAACTTTTCCAGTGCGTCCGCGAATCAATTCTGCAAAATCGGGATTCTTTTTTTGCGGCATAATCGAAGAGCCTGTTGACCATTTTTCACTTAAATCTATAAATCCAAACTCAACAGTTGACCACAAAACAACTTCTTCGCACATTCGGCTCAAGTGCGATTGTAAAATTGCAAAGTCAGAAGTAAATTCAAGACAATAATCTCTGTCCGAAACCGAATCCAAGGAATTCAATGTAACAGAATCAAAGCCCAAAAGTTCAGCGGTGCGTTCGCGGTTTAGCGGCAATGTGCTTCCCATCAATGCACCACTTCCCAACGGAGAAAGTGAAATACGTTTTAAGGAATCTTTAAGGCGTTCAACATCGCGAGAAAGCATCGTTGCCCACGCCAAAAGATGTTGAGCCAGCGTTCCAGGCTGCGCGTGTTGCAAATGCGTAAATCCCGTTAAAAGCGTTTCTTTGTGCTGACTTGCTATCTCGACAAGGGTTTTTATTAGCGTAATTATGTCTTGCACCAAACTCGGAATAACGCGGCGCAAATAAAGTCGCTCGTCAAGTGCAATTTGGTCGTTGCGGCTTCTGCCCGTGTGCAATTTTTTACCCGCCTCGCCAATTCTGTCGGTTAAACTTGCTTCTATAAAGGAGTGAATGTCTTCTGCGCTGTAGTCGATTTTTAGCGAGCCATTTTTCAAATCATTTTTAATTGATTCCAAGCCCTTTACAATTTGCTTTGATTCTTCTGCGCTGATTATTCCACATTCGCCAAGCATTGTAGCGTGTGCAATAGAACCCGCAATGTCGTCTAAAGCCATTCGCTCGTCTACATAAATTGAAGTTTCAAACTCAACGGCACTTGCGTCTGGTCCTTCTGCAAAACGTCCACTCCACAAGGCTTTGTGATTGTCATCCGTGAGAGCAGCGTGAGAATTTGTTTGTTCGTCTTTAGTCATTTTGTTTTTAAGCTTATTTTAGGCATTTTCTGCCATCCAACGCTCAATTCCCCTTTTTATGTCTTCATCAATGTCGTGTTCAATTTTACACGCATTTTCTTCGGCTTGTTTTTCATTCACTCCCGTGATTTTTTGGAGAAATTTTGTAAGCAAAACGTGCCGACTGTAAATTTCTTCCGCAAGATTTTTGCCTTTTTCGGTAAATTCTAATGCCCCGATTTTACCTACGGTAACATAACCCCTTTCTTCTAAAATGCTCATTGCGCGGCTTACGCTCGGCTTTGAAACTCCCAATTTTTTAGCAACATCAACGGAACGCGCAATTCCGTTTTCTATTTGCAAGCGAAGAATCGCTTCAAGATAATCTTCTCCTGATTCGTGAATTTCATCTGGCATAAAAAACCCCTTATTTTAGCGGAGAATTTTTCTCCACTTGCATTGACATTTGTCAATTTATCTCATTGACGCATCCAAATTCATAATCTGATTGAAAATCGGCTTTCCACCAGGAACCATTGGAAGAACTGGCTCGTCAATATCAACTTTTGCATCGATAATTGCGGGTTTATTTAGCGCAAACGCCTTTGCAAAAACTTCTTCAAATTCTTTAGCATTGGCGGCACGCCACGCTTGTATTCCGTAGGCATCCGCAAGTTTTACCCAATCAGGTCCAAAGTCAAGTGTGGTTTGACTGTAGCGTTTTCCGTAAAACACTTTTTGCCACAGCCGAACATTCCCAAGAGTTCCGTTATTTACGATTACAATCACAATCGGGAGATTATAATGCGCAATCGTTGCAAGTTCGTTGCAATTCATTCTAAATGAACCGTCGCCCGCAATGTGAACAACTCGGCGATTTGGATTTGCAAATTGTACGCCCATTGCAGCTCCTGTTCCAAAACCCATTGTTCCTAATCCGCCGCTTGTAATAAAAGTGCGCGGTTTTGTAAACGGATAATGTTGCGCAGTCCACAACTGATGTTCGCCCACCTCGGTGGTGATAAAGGTATCATCGCCAGCAATATTGTGAATAATTTCACAGAGAGCTTTTGGGTTGATAGAATCAGAAGGAGTTGCGTTGTAAATTTCTGGGAATTCCTTTTTCCACTCGTCAATTTTTGTTCGCCATTCGGAATGAGATTTTTGTTCCAAAAGTGGCAAAAGTCGTTTTAAGATTGATTTAACATCTCCAATCAGGCTTCCTGCAACTGGAATATTTTTGTTAATTTCCGCAGGGTCAATGTCAATATGAAAAACTTGACTGTTTGTGGCAAAACGGCTTGAATCGGAAATAACCCTATCGCTGAATCTCGCTCCCAATGCCAACAACAAATCGCTTTCGGTAACAGCCATATTGCTCGCCTTAGTTCCGTGCATTCCGACCATTCCCAAACAAAGCGGGTCATTTGACGGAAAAGCAGCGCGAGCCATCATACTTTCGGTAATGGGAATGTCAACTTTACGCGCTAAAGCGGCAAGTTCTTCGCTGGCATTGCTGATTATAATTCCGCCACCCGCATAAATTACGGGACGCTCTGCGCGATTTATCAGTTCTGCCGCTTTTTTGATTTCTTCATCGCTTGGATAAGAAGCGTTAAACACGCGACGCAAATTGCTTTTTTCTTTTTCGAGGATTTGTTTTGCGTCATCGGGCGAAGAAAGCGGTTCAAATTCAACTTCAGCGGCAGTTACTTCTTTTGGAATGTCGATTAAAACGGGACCTGGACGACCACTTTTTGCAATAACAAAAGCTTCTCGAATTACATCAGCAAGTTCATTTACATTGTGTACAATAAAGTTGTGTTTTGTAATCGGCATTGTAACGCCAGTAATGTCAATTTCCTGAAAAGAATCTTTTCCCAAAAGTGGAGTTGCAACATTGCAAGTAATCGCCACAATCGGAGAAGAATCCATGTAGGCAGTCGCAATTCCCGTAACAAGATTTGTAGCACCAGGACCGCTTGTTGCAAAAACAACGCCAACTTTTCCAGTAGAACGCGCGTAACCGTCAGCCGCATGGGCAGCCCCTTGTTCATGAGCGGTCAAAATGTGCTTAATTCTATCTGAATTTTTGTACAATTCATCATAAATATTTAATATAGCTCCGCCAGGATAACCAAAAATAGTATCAACTCCCTGCTCCACAAGACATTCAATGACAACTCGAGAACCGTTTATTTTCATGCTGAATTTCCTTTTCCAAATGATTTTCTCTTAATTTAGAGGGAGGCAAAACACCACCGCGTTTATAATATATTTTTTTTCTTTTATAGTCTAGGGCGAAACTTGAACAAGCCATTGTGTAATCGTGCGCTCTTCGCTCGAAAACACTGCACCGATTTTGATTAGTGTGCGGCTGTCACTTTCGTAGGGCTTTGTGTATCCCGCCTCTTCAATCTGAAAGAGCGCATTTTCAGCCGTGCCGTCTCGTTTGAACTCAAAGATGTAGATGTATTCCTCAGTTTCAACAATGCAGTCGGCTCTGCCTTTTGCACTGTGTTGTTCCACGCGCACGAACTGACCGAGTAGCAAAAAAGTAAGGTACACAACGTTCTGAAAATCCCTCTCTAGCACCTTGTCGCTAGGGTTCGTTGCATACGGTAGGGTGGCAAACAGAGCAATAAAGCGGTCTCGAAGGCTGTCGGGGGAGCCTTTTTTGATGTCGCGTGCAAAGTTTCTAATATCAAGAGGCTTATCGCTATTGAGATAGACTGGCATGAGACTCTGTGTAAAGCCGTATTTCACCTCTTCGTTAGGATAGCCGAGAGTTAGGCTGTCAAAATCGCGGTCGTAGTCTTTTATTGTGAGGTAACCCGACTGGTAAAGGAGCGGAATGATGTCTGGATTGTCGGGGCGATAGTCAGAGATTTCGTCTTCGCTCGTGTACAAACTGCCGTCGCTGAATTGCTTTGGGTTAAAGCCCATCTCGTAGAGCCGTTTGACCAAAAACGTGGGCGTTCCCGTGCTGAACCAGTATTTTGCAAACTTTAGTGCGCTGAACGCATTTATTAGGCTGAATGGGTTATAGATATTTTTGCATTTTACGCAAAACTTGTAGCCGTCGTAAAACTTTCTAAGTTTTTCAAGACATTCTTCTTTTGAAAGCGTGTTCTCTTTCGCCAGCTCCTCGATTTCGGGCATGAAGTTCTCTTCGAGTTCCGCTTGCGTAATACCACAGATTTCTGCATATTGCGAGTGCATAGAGATGTCTTGCAGTTGATTGAGGTCGCTGAATATGCTCACCTTGCTAAACTTTGTAACGCCAGTGAAAAGCACAAATCTTGTGTATGCGTCTTGGTCTTTTAGTGTGGCAAAAAATGCCTTGAAAAGCGTGCGGTTTTCTTCGCCCTGAGTATCGCTTGCACCGATGTTCTTTAAGAGTGGATTGTCGTATTCGTCCACCAACACAACGACCTTGCGTCCTGTTTTTTCGGTGGCATTTATGAGCGCGTTCTTGAATCTAGTAGGAAGCGATGGCTCATCGCTCGGCAAGGCGTATTTTCGTTCAAAATCAAAAAGGCAACTCTGCAATGCTTTTTCTAAGCCTCCGCTTTTAGTGAACTCGCCTGCGGCAAGACTGAACTTTAAGACGGGGTACTCAATCCAATCCTGCTCTAACTTTTCGATTGCAAGACCGCTGAACAAATCGCGCTTCCCTAAGAAATATGCCTCAAGGGTTGTAATTAAAAGACTCTTTCCGAATCTGCGTGGTCGGCTCAAAAAATAAGGACATTCGGTTGATGCGAGTTTATAAATAAGCTCGGTTTTGTCCACGTACACAAATCCGCCTTCGCGGAGTTTTTCAAAATCCTGTATGCCAACTGGCATTTTTCGCGTGTTCATACCGCAATTATACCACAGACATAATGCGCTTTCAATGTTTCCGCACATTCCGTCATATTGAACGAAGTGAAATAAAGTGAAATATCCAAAATTGTTTGCGTTACAAGAAAAAAAGTCCGCCACCTGCAAACTCTTTGTACCATAGATTCTTTGCGGGGCAACGCCATGCACAACGTGCTATCGCCCGCTAAGAATAAACCTGTTCGAAAACTTAAGTTTCAGAACAGATTTAATGACACCGCTACACTCAAAGAAATGTGTGCAAAAAACAATGGCAAACTTTTTGTAACATGACCACATTTCCTAATTTGACAAAACATTCCATGCAATACTTGATGTTGAACCAGTGTGCGTTTTGACAGTGGACTTTTCAAAATCTGCATTTACAGTAACTGTTGCACCATTTTGTCCAGTCGTTCCCCATTGGTTTGTAGCTTCTGCCATAAGAAAATAATCAGAACTTTCCGAAAAAGTATTGCCTGTCAAATTTAGAACTGCCGTAATGTTCGTAAGATATATCATCGGAACTCCGCTAGTGGTAACTTTTATTGTAGAGTTAGAACACGTAAAGTAATCGATACCGTCCTCGCTATCGCCAGAAACTGATTGATAAATGAAAACGCCAGCAGCGTCAACCGTGTGACTTGAACTATTAGAATCGGAAGTACCAGTCCTGTTTCCATCACCAGAACAAGTGAAAGTGCAAGCCTCTAGCGTTGCCGAAGAGCCACCTTCTACAACAACGGCTTGCGCTTTGTTTGCGTTGCCCGTAGAATTTTTAACCGTGATGCTATCCGTGGAATAAACGAGTGGAGAACCATTAGAATTAGTTGTAAGAGTCATATTAGAAGCCGTAATCGTGCCACCGCCGCGGTCATTTGCAAGAGAAGCGCAAGAAGCTCCTTGTGTGGTAATTGTTACAGTGTCTGCGGTGATTGAACCGCCATACGTTGTATGAAGTCCACGTGAACCAGCACTGCCACTTGTCGTAATTGTAGAGTTTTTTATTGATACAGTTCCGCCATTTGTTGCAACAATAGCATTGCTCCCATTTGAGCTTGTGCTGATATTTGCATACTTAATATTTGCTTTTGAATAAGAACCGCTAACAACAATTCCCGAATTGATTCCGTAAAAATTGTAATCGTCACTGACTTGCCCGCCTTGTGCCGCAGAGCCAGATTTTGTAATGGAAACATTTGCGCCATCTTCTCCTGTAATGTTGAGTGTTCCTCCATTTATAACAAGAAACACCACTTTGTCAGAAGAATCACTTGCCGCTTCATAAGTGCCAGAAGTAATGTTTACCGTTACGCCGTTAATTAGATACGCAGCACTTATAGTTTTTGTTGTTGTCTGATTATTGTACGTAAAGCTAACACTCGCACTTCCGCTATAAATTGTATTTCCCTCCGAATCAGTTAAAGAAGTTGCCGATTCATTTGTAACATCGTCAAAATCACTTTCGGTGTTGGCACAAGCAAATGTGCAAAAAATCATGCAAAACAAAATGGAAAACCAAATCAAGTTCAAAAACTTTTTCATACAAAAATCTCCTCTAAAAAAACTTTTAGTCTAACTCAATGCCGCCAGTGTAAAGTTGGTAGTATCGACCCTGTTTTTGCAAAAGTTCATCATGCGTTCCGCGTTCTATGATTGTGCCTTTTTCTAGGACAATTATTTCGTTTGCGTTTCGTACAGTTGAAAGTCGGTGTGCAATTACAAACACCGTGCGCCCTTGCATAAGACCGTCCATTCCTTTTTCAATCAAAGCTTCGGTGCGCGTGTCAATGGAACTTGTTGCTTCATCAAGAATCAAAACGGGCGGGTCAGCTACAGCCGCTCGCGCTATTGCCAAAAGTTGCCTTTGTCCCTGACTCAAGTTTCCGCCGTCGCCTGTAATAATTGTGTCGTAGCCGTTTTCTAAATGCCGAATAAATGAGTCAGCGTTAGCCAATTTTGCAGCCGCCAAAATTTGCGCTTCCGATGCTTCAAGATTTCCGTAGCGAATATTGTCGCGAATTGTTCCCGTAAACAAATGGGTGTCTTGCAAAACCATTCCAAGCGAATGACGCAAATCATTTTTAGAAATCATATTGAGCGGGATTCCATCGTATGTAATAATTCCCTTGCCGTCATCAATGTCATAAAATCGAGTTAAAAGATTCGTGATTGTGGTTTTTCCACTTCCTGTTGAGCCGACAAGCGCGATTTTTTGTCCAGGATTGGCATGCAGCTCCACGTGATGCAAGACTTCTTTTTCTGGAACATAACTAAAAGACACATCTTTAAAACAAACATCGCCTTTTAATTTTACAAGTGCGTGTTCATCATCATCGGAATAAGACGGAGGAACTTTTTTGTTTTCCAAAAGCGATTTTTTAACTCGCCATGCCCACTCGCCCGTGTTTGCAAAAGATTGAACAAGCCAAGTTTTTCCGTCACTAGAAGACGCGGGAGAAGTTTGTATTGCATTCACGAGTTTTACATCACCATTGTCAAGCTCTGGCTCTTCATCGATAACGGCAAAAATTCGTTCCGCCCCAGCAAGCGCATTTAAAATGCTGTTCACTTGTTGACTCATCATAGTAATTGGGCGGCTAAAACTTCTTGTATACTGAAGAAATGCGGCTATGCTTCCTAAATCCATGTGCCCAGAAATAACCCGAATCGCGCCAACAATTGCCACAAATGCGTACTGAATATGACTAAGATTTCCCATAATCGGCATAAGAATGTTTGCAAGCGTGTTAGCTCTAGTTCCGCTTTGCCGCAAAGCTTCGTTTAAAACTGCAAAATCGTCAATGGCGTGTTGTTCGCGATTGAATACTTTTACAACGCGCTGCCCTTCAATCATTTCTTCGATAAAGCCATTTACTTTTCCTATATTTTGCTGTTGGTCGCGGAATGCACCTGCGCTCCGTTTTCCGATTGCACCTGCAAGTAACATTGCCAATGCCATTGTTACAATCATTATGAGCGTCAAAAGCGGACTTGTAATTATCATCATAACAAAAACTGCGCCAACGCTAACAATGCTAGAAAAAAGTTGTGGCACACTTTGGCTCATCATATCGCGCAAAGTGTCGGTGTCATTTGTAAACAAAGACATTAAGCTTCCGTGCGTGTGAGAATCAAAATAACGCAAAGGCAAAGTTTCAAGGTGTGTAAACAAATCCGTGCGGATTCTGTAGAGCGTTCGCGTTGAAATGTAAAGCATAACTCTTGCATTTACCCAAGTTGCAATCGCTCCGCAAATAAAAACAAGAATCATAATTCCAATAAGGCGCAAAAACGGAAAAAAATCCGCGCTACTCAAAGTTTCGCCGTTTTGCACTCGATTAAAAAGCGGAATAATATAATTGTTTATCACAGGTTTTAAAAGTGAATCGCCTGCAACTCCCGCACCCGCGCTTATAATCACCGCGAAAAAAACCAAAACCAAAAGTCCTTTGTACGACCCCATGTATTCAATTAAACGCAAAATTGTTTTTTTTGTATTTTTAGGTTTTGCCATAACCTTTGTTTTTACTGGAGGCATAATTTTCTCCTTAATCCTTACGAATTTCCCTGCTGAGAATTATAAACTTCTTGATAAATGGGATTGTTTTTCAAAAGTTCTTCGTGCGTTCCAAATCCAGAAATGCTTCCGTTATCTAAAACATAAATTATGTCCGCATCTTTTACAGAAGAAATGCGTTGTGCAATTATGATTTTTGTTGTGTCGGGAAGCGTTTGCCGCAAGGCTCCTCTGATTCGAGCATCGGTTGCAGTGTCAACAGCACTTGTGCTATCGTCAAGAATTAAAATCTTTGGTTTTTTGAGAAGTGCGCGCGCAATGCAAAGTCGCTGTTTTTGTCCGCCCGACAAATTTACTCCCCCCTGCCCAAGTTCCGTGTCATAACCATCGGGCAAAGTTGAAACAAATTCGTCTGCGTCAGAAGAACGGCAGGCGGCAATAAGTTCTTCATCGCTTGCGTTTTCATTTCCCCAGCGGAGATTTTCTTTGATTGTCCCACTAAAAAGAACATTCTTTTGCAAAACCATTGCAACGCCATCACGCAAGGATTTTAAATCATATTTTCTAACATCGATTCCGCCAACGCTAACAGTTCCAGACAAAGTGTCATACAAACGCGGAATCAGCGAAACAAGCGTTGTTTTTGAAGAACCCGTTCCGCCGATAATTCCAACAACCGCACCACTCATAATGTGAAAATTGACATTTTGTAAAACGCAGTTAGCCGCATCTTTTGTGTAAGAAAAAGAAACATTTGTAAAATCAATATCGCCATTTGGAACTCGATTAAAAATACCTGGAACACTCGAGTTTTCCATTGGAATTGGAGCGGGACTTTTTATTTCTGGCTCTTCATCAAGAACTTCAACAATGCGCCCAATGCTTGCTCGGCTTAAAATCAGCATCATAAAAACCATAGAAAGCATCATCAGCGACATTAAAATTTGCGTAATGTAGGTAATAAAACTTACAAGCTCGCCCGTTTTCATTGAGCCGTAAATTATCATATTTCCGCCAAACCAAAGAGATGCAATAATGCAAGAATAAACGACTAATTGCATGGCTGGCGAAATTGAAATGATGAGGCGTTCCGCCCGCACTTGTAAACGGCGAAGTGTGCTTGCCGCATCGTCAAATTTTTTGTTTTCGTAATCAGTGCGAACGTAACTTTTTACAACGCGAATTGCGGTAAGATTTTCTTGAACCGTTGCATTTAAAGTGTCGTATTGCTTTAGCATTTCTTTAAAACGCGGAAAAGCTAAAAATCCCACAAGAGAAAGCAAGGCTGCCAAAACGGGAATCGCCACGGCAAAAATTAAAGAAAGTCTGCGATTTATTATGCTTGCCAAAATTGTTCCGCTTATAAGCATAAATGGAGCGCGGACACACATTCGTATAAGCATTTGATAAGTGTTTTGCACATTCGTAACATCAGTTGTAAGGCGGGTTACAAGCGATGACGATGAAAAATGGTCTACATTCCCAAAAGAAAAATCTTGAATTTTAGAAAAAAGTCTGCGCCTAAGATTGTGCGAAAATCCCTGAGATGCCAAAGCTGCAAAGCGTCCGCCTAATGCGCCACATGCAAGAGAAACGCAAGCCATAAAAACCATTAAAAATCCAGTTTTAAAAACATACGAAAGATTTCCATTTGCAATTCCAACATCTATAATTTTTGCCATTACAAGCGGAATTACAGTTTCCATTATAACTTCGCCTACCATAGTAAGCGGACTAAGCAGGGAATACACCTTATATTTTCTTTCTAATCCCTGCAATAATTTGTTTACTGTTGACATAATTCTAATATATAGCAATAGTCATTTTTAGTATTATAATTTTCTGTTATGGGATTCACCAAAAACATTTGCCAAACAAACGGGCTTTCTTGCTAGTTTTTTGCTTTTGTGTTATCACAATAAAATGAATAATTCCCTCGTTTTTAAGGATTCAAGTCAAAAAAGAGCAAAAGCAATTTCAGAAAATCTCATAACAGAAGGCTCAATTTGGAAAGCCCTTTTGACATTTTTCTTTCCGATTTTATTTGGAACTTTTTTTCAGCAATTATATAACACAGTTGACACAATTGTGGTTGGGCGATTTGTCGGCAAACAAGCGTTGGCAGCTGTAGGAGGCGGAACCGCCGTATTTGTAAACCTTTTGGTCGGATTCTTTGTGGGGCTAACAAGCGGGGCTGGCGTTTTAATTTCCCAATTTTACGGGGCAAAAGACAAAATCCATATTTCACGCGCAGTTCACACGGCAATAACATTGTGCGCCATCGGTGGAATCATAATGACAATTGCGGGAATCTCTTTGAGTCGCCCGATGATGGTCATAACAAAAACACCGCAAGAACTCCTTGAACTTTCCACTTTGTACCTAAAAATTTACTTTTTGGGGATGATTCCAATGTTCATTTATAACATGGGGTCTGGAATTTTACGCGCAGTTGGAAACTCAAAAACGCCACTTTTGATTCTGATTGTCGGCTGTTTTAGCAATATTTTACTGGATTTACTTTTTGTTGTGATTTTTAAACAGGGTGTTCGCGGAGTCGCGCTCGCCACAGTCATTTGTCAAACAGAAAGCGCAATTCTCACCCTGGTAATTTTGGCAAAAAGCCGAGATTCGTACAGGTTTAATCCAAAAGAATTAGGCATAACGCCGCACATTTTGGGGCAAATCTTAAAAATCGGTTTTCCTGCGGGAATCCAATCGGTTTTGTACACAGTCAGCAACTTGATAATCCAAACAAACATAAATTCATTTGGGACAAACGCGGTTGCAGCTTGGGCCACTTACGGAAAAGTTGACGCGATTTTTTGGATGATGGTAAGCGCGTTTGGAATTGCGGTAACAACTTTTGCAGGTCAAAATTACGGGGCAAAAAAATACGACAGGGTATGGCGCGGAATGTACCAGACGCTTATTATGACAAGCGTTTTTACGCTGATTTTTTGCGTTTTTTTCTGGTACTTTGGCGGTTTTATTTTTTTACTTTTCACCGAAGACGCAGAAGTTATATCACTTGGCGTAGAAATGCTCCATTTTTTAACACCATGGTGGCTAAGTTACATTTCAATCGAAATATTAAGTGGCACAATTCGTGGTACGGGAGAAAGCCTTGTGCCAACGCTCATTACAGTCTTTGGAGTTTGCATTTTGCGGATTTTGTGGCTATTTGTGGCTGTTCCAATGAATAACACAATCAATATGGTAATGGCAAGTTACCCAATCACCTGGAGCGTAACATCCATTGCCTTTTGGGGATATTATGCAGTCTTAAAACATAAATTTGCACACAAAGTTTTGCCCTGAGCGATATAGCGTTGCAGGCGAAGAATCTCAGTGCAACAACAAGAGTTGCGTTCTTGCACTAAAAAAAATAAACTCTTATACTAGGGAATTATGAAAAGGCGTTTGTATATTAACAGCTTGATTCTTTTGGCATTTTTTTTACTTGGTGCGCAAAGTGCTCTATTTGCGGCTTCTGTCAGCCAAAAATGCGAAAATCTAATTTCCGATTTTATGACACTTAGGATGAATCTTTCTTTTGAATCCGAATCTTCCGAAGCAATCCAAAAAATCAACGAATTTAAAGAAGATTTTGACAAAGAGGTTGGTATAAAGCAATCTCAACATGACGAAATTGTATCATTGACACGTGCTTATGAAGATGCAGATAACAGTGTACAAGGTTTCAATGATGAGATAAGCAAATGTGACGAGACCATTGCTCAACTAAGTCGGGACATTAAAAGATTAGACGATTTTATAAATCGGACTACAGACCCCAATCGCAAAGAAAGGGCAGAAAAACTACGTGACAAGAAAACCAAGGAGAGGGATGATGAGCAATTCAAGAGAGAAAAACATCGTGAAAGAAGCGTAAAAGAGGAGCAAGACCGCATGAAAGCCGGGCGTAAACTGAAGAAGCGTAAAGTTGACCCTGCCACTTCGAAGAAAGCACTCGGCACGATGGATGACAAACTCTTGGCCAATGCCTCCGGTGGAATGTCTAAGTTGATTGGCGGGATGATGAAGAAATCCATACCGATTGCGGCAATTGGAGGTCTTATAAAAGCAATAGAATTTGGTATAGGTAAAGCAACAGAGTATATTCGTTTAGACACGGAGAATCTTCTTAGGAGTATCAGTTCAAATATGCGTGTCTCAATTAATCAGATGACGGCAAGCATGAATTCTTGGGAAGATGCCGTAAAAGGGGCATACTCCGCACAGGAATTGGCAATGGATAGTCAGTTGGCAATGGTTGAGGCTCAGAATGCTACAGCAATGGCTAACTTGAAAATGGCACATACCTGGACCAATTGGATACCCATTTGGGGCGAAGTGAATAAATACCAAGAAGCCGTATTAGAGCAAGAGCAGAAACTGCAAGAAGCACGTTTAGGTAATGCTGCAAAGATTCTCAAGCAAGTAAATGAGTTCACAAAGAAGGCAGATGACTATTTGAGGGTACAGGATAAGGCCGTACATAGATATCAAGCTGAAACGGGGCTATCTGTAAGTCAGACAAGAGCATTTGAAGACCGGATGCTTGGTATGGGAGAGACCTTTGCCAAATACAACAAGACCATTGAGGATGCGTTGAAGATGCAATCACAATATACCGAAGCAAGTGGCAGGTCTGTCAATTTCTCAAACATGGACTATGAAAAGAACTTTGCCGTTGGCCGGTTAGTCGGTGAGGACAATCTAATGAATTTCGAGGCACAGATGAACTTGTTCAACCAATCTGTTTCGGAT
>CALCEK010000249.1 GCA_937900125.1 uncultured Treponema sp.
GAAAGATCTATGAGATGGGTATTGAATCCATACCCAGCGAATCGGAATGTTATCCTGCCAAGATTGCACACGGTCATATTATGTGGCTCCTTTTACAGGGAGTGAAATTCATCTTTTACCCTTGTGTGCCCTATGAACGTATCGAGCAGAAGGAAGCCGGCAATCATTACAACTGCCCTATTGTTACCTCTTACGGTGAAAATATCAAGAACAATGTCGAAGAATTAAGAGATCCGTCTATAATTTACGATGATCCCTTTATGTCCTTCGAATCGGAAAAAATCCTTTCCGACAGACTTGTTCAGATATTTACCGACAAAAAGACAAGATATTATAATAATTTTACTTCGGATGAAGTCAAAGCTGCTGCTCACGCCGGCTGGGTTGAGCTTGAGAACGCGCGTCTTGACATGCAGAAAAAGGGTGAGGAAACTCTTAAATATCTTGAAGAAACCGGCAGACGCGGTATTGTTCTTGCGGGACGACCTTATCATCTTGACCCAGAGATAAATCACGGAATTCCAGAAATGATTCAAGGGTTAGGTATTGCCGTTTTAACCGAAGATTCTGTTGCGCATTTAGGTGCAATAGAGCGACCTTTGCGCATAATTGACCAGTGGACTTATCACAATCGCTTGTATAGGGCAGCGGCGTTTGTTAGCGAAATGCCAAATCTGGAACTTGTGCAGCTTACATCATTCGGTTGCGGTTTAGATGCCGTTACCGCAGACCAAGTTGACGAAATTTTGCGAAGTAAAAGTCGAATGTACACTTTGATAAAAATCGACGAAGGAAGCAATCTTGGAGCGGTTAGAATTAGAATCCGCAGTTTAATTGCGGCTGTGGCGGCACGAGAGCGAAATCATAAACGGCTTCCAGTAAAATCTGCAGCGTATCAGCGGCAGGTGTTTACCAAAGAAATGAAATATTCGCATACAATTTTAGCCCCTCAAATGAGTCCGATTCATTTTAGGTTGCTTAAAAATGCCTTTAATTATTCAGGTTTTAATTTTGTGATTCTTGATGCCGTTGACCCAATCGCTGTTGAAACAGGCTTAAAATATGTGAACAACGATGCTTGTTATCCTTCAATTTTGGTTGCGGGACAGATGATTGCGGCTCTTCAAAGTGGAAAATACGACCTTGAACACACGAGTCTCCTTATTACGCAAACTGGCGGTGGGTGTCGTGCTACAAATTACATCGGTTTTATACGTCGCGCATTAAATGACGCAGGAATGTCGCATATTCCTGTAATTTCGTTGAGTGCGCAGGGCTTTGAAAAAAATCCAGGATTTACAATAACATTGCCACTCTTAAATCGTGCAATGCGGGCTATTATGATTGGCGATGTTTTTATGCGTTGCCTGTATAGGACTCGTCCTTATGAAGCAATTCCTGGTTCTGCAAATGCTCTTTATGAAAAATGGAGCGTAAAAGTTGAAAAAGCCTTAAAAAATATGAACGCTTTTTCATACAATCAAATTATCAAAAAAATTATACACGATTTTGACACGTTGCCACTTTTGCCGATAAAAAAGCCACGTGTAGGTGTAGTCGGTGAAATTTTGGTGAAATTTCATCCAACGGCAAACAATGAAATTGTAGAAACCATAGAACGCGAAGGCGCAGAATGTGTAATGCCCGATTTAGCTGATTTTTTGTTCTATTCATTTAGTACGGGAATTTTTAGGCATGAGCAACTTGCTTTTCCCAAAAAAACGGAACGGAACGCTAAGTTTTTTGTTTGGTTTTTAGAGCAATATCGAAAAGGAATTAAAAAGCAGCTTAAAAAAAGCCAACGTTTTGAGCCGCCTACGCTTATTTACAAATTGATGGAAGGTGTTGACGACATTGTTCAAATTGGTAACATTACAGGCGAAGGTTGGTTTTTAACGGCAGAAATGGTAGAATTGATTCACTCTGGAGTGCCAAGCATAGCTTGTGTTCAGCCGTTTGCTTGTCTTCCAAATCACGTAACAGGAAAAGGAATGATAAAAGAATTGCGCAGACGCTATCCAGAAGCAAATATTTCTGCAATAGACTACGACCCTGGTGCTAGTGAAGTTAATCAGTTGAATCGTCTTAAGTTACTTTTAAGCAATGCGCCTGTCGGAAAACATCCAGATGAAAAGTCAGACGGAATGATTCACAGTCCAGATGGAAGCGTTGTAAAACCAGAAATCCGTTTTGCAGAAGGGGGCGGAAGTTTTTCTGACCCAGAGCCTGTTTCTATGCACGATATGCCGATTGCCGCTGGACAAGGAGGTCAGTAATGATGTTTTTTACTAATAAAAAAATTATTTTAAGTTTATTTTTATCTTTGAGCTTTCTTTTTCCGCTGGTAGCAGAACTTTCTACTATAGAAGTGCCAGATTCTTCGGTAATACGGCAAAACCTTATTTCTTCTTGGTTTACTGCTCCCGTTTCTTCGCTCAAGGCAAAATCGGAAGAATTGTATACGGCGCAAGATGGAACTGTTTTTCAGGTGCGATTTGAAGATGGCGAAAAAGAAGTAAAAATCATTGTTTGCCCACAAATATATGTTTTGCCAGAAGAAAATTCTGTAAACTCTAGACAAAATCTTCCCGTTGAACAATATAACAAAAATTCCTTTGGTTCATGGATTTTGTATAGGGAAAAAAGTTCAGGTCGTCCCCTAAAAATCAAATGGCATTTTGCTAAAGACCCCAATGTGTATGTTCAATTAAGACAAGATTCAGAAAAGACTTATGCAGATTTGATTGTGTACAATTCATTTGCGGCTAGGTCTGTTCCTCTTGGCGTGAGTTTTGCACGTTTATATTCAGTTTCATTTCAGCATTTGTATTCGCTAACAAGGAAAACTATCGCTTGGGATTCTGTTTTGCCCGTTTTAGGTCAATATGAGGCTCTTATAAAAACAGAAAATCTCATCCGCGAAAAACTCCCTTTTATTGTTTACACAAAAAATGCTTGTTACAACGAAAAAGGCGAACTTTATTCAATTCAAACAGGAAAACCGCTTACCCCTCCATTTGACCCGCTTGCTACGGACAAAACTCTCTATTTAAGTGGTGCGGGTTTTGTAAAATGGATTGTTGACGGAATTGTAAAACACTATACGGGTGAAGGTGTAAAAATTGCGGAGTTGGTTGAACCGACAATTTCTTTTGACGAACTCGGAAAAAATGGAATTATTTCGCAAAATTGGGATATGACCTTTACACTCGACTGGGTGCGAAATCTCGCTGCCTGTGCACTTTCTGTCCGTTCAAGCCACGATTATAATTATGAAACTGGCGGGGTTGACGTTACGCGCAATCTTTTTTCGTCTACTTTGCAATCTGACGGAAAAATAATTCGTTCTAAAGGTTATGTTAAGAATAGCGGCTACACAATGCAGGACATTCGCGGACTTTTGTATATGCTTGCGGTTACAGAGCCTAACTATTTTTACCTTGCCGCAATTCGCGAGCCGTCGGTGAGTAAAGATGACGAAATCGTTTTTAACAATAGCTTGGTGATTTTTCCTTCTTTTGATGATTCTGGGATTTTTCATTGTAGCATTTTTGAGATGGGAGTTGAAATGTCTTTGGATAAATTTATAGAGCGATATTCGAACTGTTATGTTCATCTTGAGCGCGTTCGCGCACCAGAAGTTTTTCTTCCAAAGTAAAAACTAAAAAATATACAAATCCTCGTTCTAAAACTTTAGGGTATCTCTAAAAATTGTAATTTCTAGAGATACCCTCTAGAGATGCCCACTTTAGTTTCAAGAGCCTATCTAGTATGTAATTCTGAACCGCGCAATGTGTGAAGAATTTAGCGTTTGTTTTACAGAGAAACTAGATTTTTCGGGGAGGGCAACGCTTGTCAACGCCTAGCAACGCTTATCGCTCATACATTAGACCTGTTCGGGAATCCTGTTTCCGCTCAGGTTTATTTTGTAACACTCGCAAAAAATCATTGTGGACTTTTATACTTACTTTTTGTATAATAAACGTTATGATTGAGGGGATTAAGGCGGTTGCTTTTGATATAGACGGAACTCTGTATCCAGATTGGAAACTATATGTCCGTATTGCAGGGCATTTTTTGCGCCATATATGGTTTTTCCATGAATACAACGAAGTCCGCAAAGAATTGCGCCGTTCCGCACCTGTTGCAGATTTGTTTGAATATCAAGGTCGCCTTATGGCACACCGACTTCATATTTCAATAGAGTTAGCAAAACGCAAAGTTGATGAAATTTGCTACAAAGCCCTAGAACCCTATTTTGAACACATCGCTCCATACTATCAAGTCTACGAAACAATTGTTTCTTTTAAAGAAGCTGGCTTAAAAATTGCCTTGTTTTCAGATTTTCCTCCTGAACAAAAAGGGGATATTTGGGGATTGCTTCCTTTGTGCGATGTCCTTTTAGGTTCTGAAAGTGCTGGTGCATTAAAGCCCTCTCCCTATTCATTCGGAATTTTAGCGCAAAAACTTGAATTAGAACCGCATGAGATTTTATATATTGGTAATAGCAAAAAGTACGATGTAGGCGGTGCAAATAATGCTGGAATGAAAAGTGGCTACATTATGCGGGGCTTTCGGCGAATTTTTAATATACCATATAAAAAAGCAGATGTTTCTTTTAGGAATTATCAAGAATTGCGGGAAATTGTTTTGGGCAGTTCTAAAAATCACCTTGAATGACTTTTAAGGAAAACGTCCAAAACTTAAGTTTTTGAGCAAGTCTATTACTTTAAAAACGCGATGTTTTTATTTCTGGATTTTTAGGAATCAAAACTCGCAGGAGAAGCCGAAAAACTCGCTATAAAGGAGT
This sequence comes from uncultured Treponema sp., assembly GCA_937900125.1. Classification (GTDB taxonomy): domain Bacteria; phylum Spirochaetota; class Spirochaetia; order Treponematales; family Treponemataceae; genus Treponema_D. The sequence continues at coordinate 4,811 of CALCEK010000249.1, forward strand.
TTTCGGATTTTCCAAAATCTTTTTTGTGGGTGGGAACAAAAAGTGGATTTTCTTTCTATATTTATATCTGTCGCAGTTGCTTCTATTATATCAGTTGTTTTGAGTCAATTTGGAAAACGAGAAAATACAATGGAGCGAGTTAGGCGTTATGCTGATTCTCGTTTAAAAAATTTTGATGAGTATTTTAAACAAAAACATACGGAGGTTGAACAATTAGGAAATCAACTTGAAGGAATTGATATGCAGGCAAAAGCTGCTATAAAAAATCTTGATATGAAGCGCGATGAGTTTCAAAAAGTTACAGCCGATTTAGCCGAACCTATTCGTCAAGTGCAAGAAATCGGAGAAAAAATTCAATCTTACGATTCTCTTGTTGCCAATTTGATGGAAATGACAGCAGCGGTAGAAAAAAATCTGCAAACAATTCAAAAAGAATCAGGAATTGTTGACCGCCTTACTGCAAAACTCGACGAGCAAAAGAAAAAGTTAGCATCAGTTGACCGCCAAATTCCAGATTTAATGGAAAAATTTGACGCTAAAAATAAAGAAAATCTAAAGCAAGTTGGGGTTGGCTTACTTGACGATTATGAAAGTAGGGCAAAATTTGTTGAGGAGAGAACTCAACAAGCACTAGAAGAAAGTCAAGTAGTTTTAAATAAAGTAATGGCTCATATCAAAGACACTTATGAGCAGGCGGCTGAACGTGCAAGTACGCTTGAAGATGAAGCTTTTGCAAATTTAAAGGCGAATGCAGAGCAAAGAACTGCGGATTGCCTTGAAGAAGTAAATTCTCAAACCAGATCGGAAGAGCGTCGTGTAGGGAA
>CALCEK010000250.1 GCA_937900125.1 uncultured Treponema sp.
TACACTCTTTCCCTACACGACGCTCTTCCGATCTATTTTTCTGGTGATGTCAAATTTCGTTTTAATTGTTTTTGCAAATGCGCGTGTTATACGCGCATATTTTTTTTGTATTTTATTTTTCAAGGCTTGCAAGTATTCCGATATTTTCAATTTGCGTTTCTCCAAAAGTAAAATTAAAATATGCAATTTTTTTTGCGTACCCCCTCGCAAAGAATAAATCGTGCGCGATATTATCATACGCATATAAAAGAACGGGAATATTTTTTAGCTCTAGAGCCCCGCAAGTCTTTTCTTTTTCCTTTAACTCTTCTAGCGTTGTATTAAAATGTCTTGACAGAAAAAAGTTTGTGTATTTGTTTATTTCTTCCGTGTACGTCAATTCACCTTTTTTTAGGAAAATATCCATTTCACTTTCGCATAAAAAAAGCTCTGCGTATTTAGAAAAAGTAAGGGAATTTCTGCGTTCTGATTTGTAAAAAAAAGATAAGTCATCTTCATCTTCCATTTTGTAAACCTCCTTTGAATACGTGCCGATTTTCTGCACAAAATACATTTTAGCATAAGTGTGTGAATAAATCAATCTAAAAAAAGATTATTTTCTCTTTTTTTTAACCTATAGCCGATTTTGCGGTATTCTTCATAGACAGGCTCCCATATTTTTTCACACTGTTTTTTTTCCGCTGGCAATAAATATTGCATTGTTTCCAACTGATTTTGCAAGTCTAGCGAGTACGGGCAACCTTTGCAACCTGTCCTTTTGAAATTATACGGTGGCAAGTACAATTTGCACAATTCCACGTGAAACTTTTTAACAAAAAAATCTATAAAAGTGTCGTCTACAACGAATAACGGATTGAACTTTTTCAAATCTTGCCCCGCAAACACTGTGCAACTTCCCAGCTGACGCAACCCGCCCTCTGATTTCCGCATTCCCGTAATTGTGATTGATTTTTGATTTTCTTTTGCCCATTTTTTCGCGGGGTTCTTTTTGAGCTCGTAACAACAACGATTGCTTATTTTCAACTTAAAATCTTCTGAAAATTGATATTTTAGGCTTTCTGGGCAAGCATAACGCCCACGCTCTTTGTCAAGGTAGCGTTTTATCGTTTTTGTTTCTCCGCTATTTTGGTAAACTGAAACGTATAAACTATGCTCTTTGCTTTTGAACGGATAGCCTTTTTCTTCTAAAATCTGTTTTATGTTTTTTTGCGGTGCAACAATTTTTATTCTTCCGTCTCCAACTGCCTTGGATTTTACAAATTGCACAATTTCAGAATATTCAATGCCCGTATTTATGAATACACGGGGGATTTCGTTATTTGGGAGTGCATAATCAATCAAAGCACTAAGAACGCAACTATCTTTTCCGCCAGAAAATGAAATATAGCCATTTTTCGCAATATCAAATTGCTCTTGAATTGACAGAATTTTTTGAACTCTGTCATTTAGCAAAAATTCTT
>CALCEK010000251.1 GCA_937900125.1 uncultured Treponema sp.
CCCGCTCTGCCTAAAATTTGCACAAGCCGTTTGCTCGTTGTTCCACGCACAATTGAATCATCTATTACAATAACGCGTTTTCCTTCCACAACAGAACGGACGGCATTTAATTTTACAAACACTAAATTTTCGCGTTCTTTTTGAGTTGGAGCAATAAAAGTCCGCCCAATGTACTTATTTTTGATAATTCCCATTGCATACGGGATTCCAGCTTGTTCTGAATAGCCCTGCGCCGCGCTTAAACCGCTATCAGGAACACCAATAACAACATCGGCAGGAATTGGTTTTTCGCGAGCAAGACAAGCTCCCATTTTTAGACGCGCTTCTGTTACGGCAATTCCATCAATTACGCTGTCAGGACGGGCAAAATAGACATATTCAAAAATGCAAGTCCTTTTGGAAGTTCGCTCCCCAAATTCAAAAGAAAGAACGCCATCTTCTGTTATTATAACGATTTCTCCAGGCTGAATGTCGCGGACAAAACTCCCATTTACCGCGTCTAAAGCACAACTTTCACTCGCTAAAATCCAGCCGTTTTCAACTCGCCCCAAACAAAGCGGTCTAATTCCGTTCGGGTCACGCGCTCCAATAAGACATTTTTCTGTCATTACAACAAGCGCAAAGGACCCCCGTATCATTTGTATAGTATCAGTTAAAGCTTTTTCAAGTCCCTTTTTGTAAGATTTTGCAATCAATTTAAGAATAACTTCAGTATCGCTTGTAGAAGTAAAAGTGCTACCTGTTTCTTCAAGGATTTCGCGGAGTTGCTCGTAATTTACCAATTGCCCATTATGAGCAACCGCAATTCCGCCAAGTTTAGAATTCATCACCATAGGTTGCGCATTTTCCAAAGTCGCACTTCCAGCCGTTGCATAGCGCACATGCCCACAAGCAATATGCCCCGTAAGCGATTGCAAATGCTCAACTTTAAAAACTTCAGCAACAGTTCCCATATTTTTGTGCAAATTAAGACTATTTCCATCACTTACCGCAATTCCTGCACTGTCCTGCCCGCGATGTTGCAGAGAGCATAGCGCGTAATATGTTTGCGTTGCTGCCGTAAAAGCACTTGTAGAATACGCAGTTTGTGCAGTTTTGTCAGAAACAGTTTCTGGTGCTTTAGAATTTAAGAAAACACCAACAACTCCACATTCATCGCGCAACTTGTCTTCTTCATTTTCAAAGAAAAAATCATCGGAAATAGAGTGCGTATTTGTCATAATTTGCCTTTAAAGTGTAATGGAAGAATTTTTTTCTGCTTGACTTGTTATTGTTTTTCTAAAATCAAGAAGTTTTTGTTTAATTTCAGGATATTTTAAGCTTAAAATTTCAAGCGCAAGATAGGCAGCGTTTTTGGCGTTTCCGATTCCAACAGTAGCAACGGGAATTTGCGGTGGCATTTGTACTATCGAAAGAAGAGAATCAAGTCCCGCAAGTCCATTTGAAAGTCCAGGCTGCACACATTCAAGGGGAACTCCAATTACAGGCAAAATTGTTCGGCTTGCAATCACGCCAGGAAGAGCCGCACTCAAACCAGCACCCGCTATTATAACATCCGCGCCTGCTTTTTCAACAGCCTGAATTGTTTGAACAAGCAAATCTCCCGCCCTATGAGCCGAAATAACGTAAGATTCGTAATCAACCCCAAATTCCGCAAGAACCGAGGCTGCTTTTTTCATTGTTTCACTGTCAGATTTTGAACCTAAAAAGATTGCAACTTTCATACTTAACGATAGCACAAGAAACTTTTTTATTCAAGGGAAGCTTTTTATGTAAAAAATCCGAATATTTTTTTTCCAAAAATTCAAATTCGCTGGTATACTGTAAATATGCCGATTATAAGTAACGAAAATAATTTCTTTTGCGAAAATCACTTTATTTTTTTGGAAGACCACATTCTTTTGCAGAAAAACGATTTTAGGGAAGGGAAAATTCTAACAACTGCTGATTTACCTTCAGAAGACACTTTGCGCCGCTGCCTTGATAGCCTTATTGCTTCCGATTGGTTTGCCGAGCCTGAATTTAATTATAGTGCAATGTTACTTGAGCACGACACTCCGCTTCCTGCAAATTGCGAAAGTATCCCATTGCGCGAATTTTTTTGGCGAACAAAAACCCTTTTTGAACAACAAAATGCCATTCCTTCAAACTTAAGCAGAAAAGCGGCACGTGCGTATGGATTTTTACGTTTGCGCGAAGAATATAGATTTTGCCCAAAATGCGGAACAAAACTCATTGTGGACAACACATTTATTGCAAAAGTTTGCCCAAATTGCAAAAGGCTCGATTTTCCGCGCATAGAACCCGCCATAATTGTAAAAGTAATGCGCGGAAACGAAATGCTTTTGGTAAAGAGCAAAACCGCACATTCAAGTGCATTTTTCAGTTGCATAGCGGGTTTTGTTGAGCACGGAGAAACTCTTGAGCAATGCGTAGAACGCGAAGTCCTAGAAGAAACAGGAATTACTATACAAAATATTAGGTATATTGGAAGTCAAGCTTGGCCGTTCCCTGACCAACTGATGGTAGCTTTTACTGCCGAATACAAAAGTGGAGAAATAAAGCCGCAAGAATCCGAAATCGAAGCTGCAAATTGGTTCACAATGGATAATTTGCCCGAACTTCCAAAGCCAGGTTCTGTTGCATACAATTTAATTATGAATTTATGGAAAATTTAAAACCTTTAAGGAATCTTAAAATGAAAAAGAATATCTTTTTTGCGCTACTTGCCATTTTTTGCCTTGTTTCTTGCGCTAAACAAAAGCCTTTAGAACTTTTGCCATCCGAGGGGGTGTATTACAGTTTATTTGTTCGCTCTTTTTGCGATAGCGACGGAGACGGAACTGGCGATTTTAAGGGAATTATACAAAATCTTGACTATTTAAATGATGGGAATCCCAAAACAAAAACTGATTTGGGCATTACAGGCTTGTGGCTTTTACCGATTTACCCTTCGCCAAGTTATCATGGCTATAATGTTGACAATTATTACGATGTAAATCCTGACTACGGCACAATGGAAGATTTTGAAAAACTGATTGCTGAGTGTAACAAGCGCGGAATTCACGTAATGCTTGATATAACCTTAAATCATTCATCAGTAAATAATCCATATTTTATTGCTTCAAAAAATCCAGAGGATTCTCACCGCGAGTGGTATCATTGGGTGTCAAAAGATGACCCGAATGTTTATCTTGGAACAAAAATTTGGGGACATAACCTATGGAATGAAGACGCAGCACACCCAGGTTTTTATTATGCGGGAGAATTTGAAGGAGGAATGCCCGATTACAATTTGAATAATTCCGCCCTTCGTGCTGAATTTAAAAATATTCTTAAATTTTGGCTTGACAAAGGTGTTTCGGGATTTAGATTTGACGCAGCAGGACACATTTATGATTCCATAAAATACCCAAAAGGAGAAGCTTCTGTAGAAAAAGCCGTTGATTTTTGGAAAGAAATGACCGACTACATTCATTCTGTAAAAAAAGATGCCTACAACGTTGCAGAAGTTTGGGATTCAAGCCTTTTACGTGCGCGTTACGCTTTTGGAACGGGAAGCACTTTCCACTTTGATATGGGAACAAGAATTCTTTCGACCGTTGCAAGCGGAAGTTCCCCGTCAAATGCGCTTGCTTTTGGAATGCAAGAAGATTACGCAAAACTTGCAGAATTCGCGCCAAACGCAATCGACTCCCCTTTTTTAACAAATCATGACCAAGTGCGAGCGGCAAGTACGCTAAAAGGGGACGTTCCTTCGCTAAAGTTAGCAGCAGCCTTGTACATTTTTGCGCCAGGCACACCATTTATTTATTATGGTGAAGAAATCGGAATGAAAAGCGGCTCTCGCGATGAAACAAAACGGACACCATTTTTGTGGGGGGCTTCTTATAAGGGAGAAACCACTTGGGCAAACGAAAATGATTGCATTTATAACAAAAATACACTTTCCGTTTCTGAGCAACAAAAAAATTCGGAAAGTTTACTTTCTTATTACAAAACTTTGATTCGGGCAAAAACTGAAAATCCTGCACTTTTGCGTGGAAAATTTGATTCTTACTCGCTCCAATCAGATTTTGTAGTTTCGTGGAAAATGGAATCGGAAGAACAAAGCGCAATTGTTGTTAGCAATGTGGGAAAAGAAAAAATCATTGTAAAAGCAACAGACATTCCCGATTCTGCAAAAGTCGTTTTCGCAAGTTCAAAAGAATCAAATTTTAAATCGGGAGAAATCGCCTTAAATCCGCAAGAAACGCTCGTTATTGCTTGGCTAAAAAGTTAAAAACCCTGCAAGTTTAATTTGCTTTTTTGACAAAGCCGATGTATACTAAATGTATAAGCAAGTGGGTTTGCGCCAACTTGTAATTTTCATCAAAACCCCCATTTATTTGGGAGTTTTAAGGAGTTAGCCGATGACAAAATCAATTTCTGCACAAGGATTTAAATTACAAAATGACCAGTCTGACCTTATCAATCAAAAATTAAAGCGCATTTCGTATGCCGAAGATTTAATTGTAGACTTGATTTTGCGGGTCAAAGAGGATAAAAAATATTATTTTGACGCGACAATAAATTTCCGCTGGGGTGCAAATGGACACGTTACAAGTGACGATTTCGATTTTGCCGCAGGGTTAAACAAATTGATGGATGTTCTTGACCAAAAAATCAAAAAGGAAAAGGATAAAATTCAAGAGAAAAAATAGCAACATTTTAGTGCGAATTTAAGATTATTTTAAAAGTCTTATCTTTTTGTCCTATAGCTCCGCAACGTTGCGGGGCTTTTTGTTTGTGTAGAAAATTATCGATTGTACGAAGATTCAATGTGCAATTGCGCCCGATATTTTGCAACAGTCCGCCGAGCAATTTTTATTCCCCGCTCAGAAAGAGCATCGCAAAGTTTTTGGTCGCTCATTTTTTTAGCGGAATTTGCATTTTTCTCTAAAATCTCCTTTATTGCAAAAAGAACAGAATCTTTACTAATAGAATCCCCTTCATTCTGATTTTGCGGAATTGCATTTGTAAAAAAATATTTTAATTCAAAAAGTCCCCAATCGCATTGCAAATATTTTCCATTAACTGAGCGCGAAATTGTCGTTTCGTGAACACCGAGCTTTTTTGCAAGGTCGCTTTGCTTTAATGCTTTAAGATTTCCCTCACCATTTTCAAAAAAAGTATGCTGTACGTTTACAATTTCCGCACACGTGCGGACTAAAGTATTTTGCCTAAACGCTAAGTTTTCCAAAAAATCCGCTGCATCTTTTATTTTTTCATTTAGCATTTTTTTTTCAGTTTCGTTTAAGTTTTTTTGCTTAAGGCTTTCTGTAAATTCCTTACTAAGCGAAACGTTCGGTAAAATTTTCCGATTTAATCGAATTTCCCACGCTTTATTTTCTACAATCACAATTCCAGGTGATTTTACAAAATCTTCGCCTTCTCCCAAAAAAGCGACTTCGACATCAGGAACAATGTAAGCAGTTTCAACGGAAGAATAATCTCTTGCAGGATACGGGTCTAGGGTTTTTATAAATGAAAGTGCCTCTTCTACGGATTTTTCATCTATTGGAATCGTCTTTGATTCAGAAACAAAAGCAGAATCTTGGGCGAACATTTTATTTTGTTCCGCAAAAAATTGTTGCAGTTTTTTTGCGATTTTTGCAGGCTGTGGCGGGTCTAAAAAAGAAAAATGTCCATTTAGCAAAAAAAGTGCAAGTTTTGGCGCAGACACATTTTGAGATGCTTGTACAAAAAGGCTTTCCTCCGTATTCGTAGTACAACAACCTACTGGGTCAAAACTTTGAACAATTTTTAAGCATTTTTTAAGAAAATCCGCATTTTGTTTAGAATCAGATTTATCAAGCAAAGAAATGGGCGACAAAATGTGAAATCCGCGTTTGTCAAGATTATTTATAAGTTTTAGGCAAAGCGATTTTTCTGCATTTGTCACATCTAACAAATTGAGCTGAGATTCAAGATGCTCGCGCAAAGAAATTCTATTATCAGCTTGAGCTTCCAAAACTTCTTGAAAAGCGTCACTTTGTTCAGAAGAAGCCGCCGAAATCCGCGAAGAACGCGCATAATCTGAAGGTAAACTTAAAATGCGCTTAACAGAAGCACTTCCAGATTGCAAAGAATCATGCGTAATTTCTAATGCGGGATTTTCCTCAACCGCCTTGTAAATTGTTTCACGCGCATCTTCAGAATTAAGCGAAAGCAGATTCAAAGCCTGAATTTGCCTCTGGCTTAAAACTTGAACTTGAGAAAATTCCTGTCGCTGCTGAAACTCGAACCCCACCATAATTAAAGTATAGCATAAAAATTTATTTAGCGGTATAATTTTTTGTATGAATTATGCCGTTCAAATCCCTACAATTTTACTTCCAAAAACGAAAAACATCTCAACATGGAGTGTCATAGCCTGTGACCAGTATACACAAGACGAGGATTATTGGAAAAAAGCTCTTGCAGAAACAAAAGGCGAACCATCAACAATAAACTTAATTTTACCTGAAATTTTTCTGGAAAAAGAAAATGCGGATTTAGCAAAAGACGAACGTTTCAGCGACACT
>CALCEK010000252.1 GCA_937900125.1 uncultured Treponema sp.
TATGTTCCGCCCTTTGCAACTGGGAAGAATGTATCAATCAAACGAACTTTTGTAAGCATTGGTTCATCTGGATTCAATCGTTCTGCATAACAAGAAACTGCTCTTTTTACAGGCCATTTAAAACTCATGCAAATTTCATGATTTTTTCCTTTTTCGTCAACAAGTGTTGCAATTGTATCATGAATTTTATAATTTCCCGCAGAAGCAAGTTTTTTGATAGTATAAGTTCCCAAAAATCCGTAAGGCACTTGAATTTTGTGAGTGAATGGTCCTTCTGGAACAGTTCCAACGGCATCTCCTGCAACAACTTTGTCTCCAACAGTTGCCGTTGGTGTAAACTCCCACTCTTTTTCTTCGTCAAGCGCAGGAAGATAAACGCCTCGTTCCAAAAAATAGCCAGACTGCTCTGCAAGCAACGGCAATGGATTTTGCAAACCATCGTACACTTGCCCAAGAAGTCCAGGGCCAACTTCAACACTCAACAAATCACCAGTGAATTCCACTTTACAATCCGTGGAAATCCCTTTCGTCATTTCATAAATCTGCATTTGAGCGGTATTGCCTCTGATGCGGATAACTTCTCCCTTTAGGCTTTTTCCGTCAACTTTTACGTAGCCTACTTCGTTCAAAGAAACCTTTCCATCAAATTCTACAGAAACCATGTTTCCGTTGACGGCAACGACCTTGCCTTTTGTATCAGTCATTTCTTTTCTCCAAGAATTTCTTCATAAATTTTGTGGTAGGATTCCAACCCCAAATCTCTATTGAATCGCTTCATACGTTCAGTAAGCATCAAGCGTAATCCATAACTATAAACTGCGTCAACACTGAACATATCTAGCGGAGTTAATTTGTCAAGAACATCTAGTCTATAGGTATTCAAAAATTGTTCAGCAGATAAAGGACTATCCATACCTGTAGCAGTTCTTGCAGCTTGAACAACCTCTCCGTCAGTTATGATAGGAATGTCTTTTGCATCCTTTTTCATCTTTAGCGCACGAACTTGTGCTAATGCAAAACGCAGATTGCGTTCTTTAGCATACCATTCGTCAAGGAAACGAGAACCTGTTTCAACTGTTTCGCGTGGTGGCTCTAGCGATAAATCCTTTGCAATCGCCGCAGCTTTTTCTGACATAAAGCGACAACACAAATCTTTAAAATATTCCGTTGTAATCGGAAGTTTTGCGTTGTTATCGCTTGAAAGAGAAAATGCTGGCAACTGCGAAACTAGATAATAGAGATGTTCCACTATTTCTTTCCCTTTGTAGCTGTAGTCTTTTTTGTTGTAGTTGAACGAACACGAGGTTTTTTTACAACAACTTCCTCTTCGACGGCTTCTTCAACAACTGGTTCTTCCTCATCGATGTGTTCAGAAGGAATCCCCTCCGCTGCATTTTTCATAAGTTGCGCAACACGCGGATTCAAATAGGCACTGAATAAATCAGCAACTTCTTCTGCACTAAAGTCGTAAAAAGCACTTCCGTCTTTTGTTCCGATTCTAAATCCTGATGAGAGCGAAGAATCAGACTTAATTTCAAGTCCTTTAGAGATTTGAGATTTTAAAGTTATTTTAAGACTTGCTTCAAGTGCTTTTAAATCTTTTGGCGATAACAAAACCGAAATATCATTAGTTTCTGTGTTTGTAGCCCAAGCTTTTACGGTTTCTGGAACAAGTTTCTTTAAAACATCTTTGTCCAAAACTTTTTCTGTCTCTGAAACAATAAGCGCAGATAGTTCTTTGTTAATGCCATCTCTAAACGAGATAATCAAGTTTCGTCCAGCCTGAGTAATTGCATCTTCGCTGGCCTTTTCCATTCGCTCTGTTTCAACTTTTGCATTTTTTATAATGCCGTCAGCCTTTTCTTCTGCCTCTTTTACTATAGTGGCAGCTTTTGCCTCTGCTTCAGAAATTATTTTCTGAGCAGCGGTTTCTGCACTGGCAACCCCATCTCTTTTGATCTTATCGATCAGTTCTTGTAACTGGACGTCCATTGTGACCTCTCTGTGTAAAAAATAAATACCTAAACACTCTACAAAATAAAGCGTTTAAAATCCAAAACAATATTGTGTAATATGATGATATTCTTGTCCAGCATTTAAAATACAAGACGGAAAATCTTCACGATTTGGAGAATCGGGGAAAAATTCAGTTTCAAGGCAAAAAGCGTCGTGTTTATGGTAAGTAAAACCATTTTTTCCCTTTGCTCCTTCAATAAAATTCCCTGTATAAAGTTGAACACCAGGTAATGTTGTTTTTACAACCATTGTTCTTCCAGACACTGGTTCTTTCACAGTTGCTATAGTTCTTAAAGTTCCGTCAGAAACATAATCAGTCTGGCAAAAACAGTGGTCATATCCGCCTACTGTTTTTTCAATATCTTTACCAATGGTTTTTGGTGTAGTGAAATCAAATGCAGTTCCTTTTACAGGAAGTTTTTTTGTTGGAATTAGGTTTTTGTCAACTTCAATGTAAGAATCACAATTCATTTGTAATTCATGGTCACAAATAGTTCCTCCCATATAGCCTTTTAAGTTAAAATAGGCATGATTTGTAAGATTTATAGGAGTTTTTTTATCGCAAATAGCTTTATAATCAAGCGTTAAAACGTTATTTTCATCGAGTGTATAAGTTACAGTTACGTCCATTGTTCCTGGAAAATGTTGCTCGCCATCTTTGGATTGTCTAAAAAATCGAACGCCAAGTCCCGTTTCTGTTTGAACTGGAGCAACTTCCCAAACTTTCTTTTCCCATCGGTCAAATCCACCATGGAGCATATTTTCACCATCATTTTTGTCTAGCGAATAAGATGTACCATCTAAAACAAAAGATGCTCCGCCAATTCGATTTGCAAACCGCCCTACTACAACTCCATAAGATGAATTGTCATTTACAAAACCATCGAGTGTACTATATCCAAGCAAAACGTCAACATCGCCAGGCAAAACAATGCTTGTAAGTGTGCAACCATAGTCACTTACGGAAACAGACATTTTCTTATTTGAAATAGTAAACAGATTAACTTTTTTTCCATTTGAAAGTGTTCCAAAACACGTTTCAGTTCGTTTCAATTCTGCCATATTATCCATTATATCGTGTTTTTACGAAAATTCAAGTGTAAATTTAACTTCTTGCGTACTTCTTCCTAAAGTTGAAGCAATTTCTTCAACAGTCATTCCATGAAGAGAAAGTTCTTTTACCTGCTCTTTGTAGTCTTTTGTAATGACAAGCTCTTCTTTTGCCTTTGAAACAGGATCGTCTTGATTTTGGCTCTTTTTGGGTGCATCGGATTTTTTTGTATTCGCGGATTTTGTAGGCGTTTTTTTTGATTTTTGTTGCTCGCGAATATATTTTTGTTCGGGTAAAAGTGCGCCACTAGAAATTGCGGTGATTTTTTCTTGAAAAACTTTATTTTCTTCAGCTTGTTTTATTTCGCGCTCAAGAGTTAAAAGTCTTCGTTCTGCTTCTGATGTGAGTTCTTTTAATCGTTTTTCAACTTCGCTAGTTTCTTCCCTTAAACTGCGCCTTGCTTCTGCAACAAGCGTTATATTCCTATCGGTATTAGCGTTAATTTCTCTGAGAACTGAATTTAATTCTTCTTTTGCGCGATTTAAGATTTCATCTGTTGAAAAAACATTTTTAAATCGAATGAGAACAGCAACCCACATTATCACATTAAAAAGGCAAAGAAGGATGGCTGTTACGATTGCAGGCATTTTTTACCCCCGAATATCAATGTGCTGTCCAAGTTTAGGGTCGGTAAATTCCATTTGAGTGTACGATTCGTCTTCTTGAGAATCGTCTTTGTTTTTTTCACCTTTTGAAAAAGCGTAAGATGAATTGTTTCCTGAACCATCTTTTTTAATTCCTGCGGCAGAAGACTGCTCTTTTGTTTCTTTTACAGTTTTTGACTTTTGCAATTCTTCTGAAGAAAGCTTTTCTTGCCGTTGTTGCGCTGCTAGTTGAGAAACTTGATTTTGAGAAGCTGCATATTTTGCAACTTTGTCCATTTGTGTGTAGATTGTAGACAAATCAATCGGTTGTAAGCCCATCTGGTCCTCTTACGTTTTCTGTAACCTGATTTTGGTCATATTTTCCGCGGCGAACAAAGTGATTTTCATAATAGAAAGTAACAGCTTTGCAGTCGCTTTTTATTTCATCTTTTTCATCGCGAACATAAATTTTTGTTCCTGCGTACACCGTGCCACTTGCGTTTACCTTTCCGACAACTTTCAATTCACGAAGTCTTGCTTCAATTTCATTGATTTCTTCGGTCATGGTTTCGCTTTGGTCAGTAATTTCACCTTTACGCGCCATTAGTTTTGCAAGGTTTTCTTCCTTTTCTTTTGGCAAAGACCTACGAATTTGCTTTTGATTTTCAAGAGTCGAAATATTTAGGTCAACTTCTTCTAGTTCTTTTACAAGTGTTGCTTGTTGTTCCTGTAATTCAAGAAGCCTTTGCTTTGCTTTAGGGTCAAAACCTACTTCCAAAACAGTTTCCGTTCCACCACCAGGAGAACCGATGTTTTTTGCAGAAATTTCTTCGGTTGCAAACAAGTGTCCGCCGATAATTTGGGCGCGTTTTCCTTTTAAGATGATTTTTTTCATGGCGGTAACTTCTGAATTCATAATGTTATCGTTTACCACTATATTTTCGCCAGCTTCAACTTTTGCATTTTGAATAAATCGCGCCCATACTGATTTTGGTGTTGAGATAAAGCCTTCATCGCGTCCCATAACACCTTGCGAAATAACAATATCGCCTTCCGCTTCAATTCGGCAATTTCCAACAGAACCATGAACTTCTATATTTCCGTCTGCTTTAATGTTAAATCCGTCATCAACATTTCCGAGACAAATAACGGTTCCCATAAAGTTGATATTTCCAGTTTTGATATTTACGTCCTTAACCTCGTAAATTTCTTCGACTGTGATTTTGCCATTGACGAGCATAACTTGCCCGCTTTTTTCTGCAATGACGGTACAACCATCTGTGTCAACTTTTACATTTTCTCCCAGCGGAATTGGTATGTCTTTTCCATTTTTGGCTTCAAGATAACGCCCCTTTATTGTTTTTCCATTTTTGCCACGCTGAGGAAGCATTTTTTGCGCAAGCGGCTGACCAGCAACAACGTTTTGTATGAGGTTTAATTCCTTAAAATCAACTTGTCCCGTATCTGTTTCTTTCATTTTGAGTTTAGAACGGTCTGTTTCAAAATTGTACGCAATATATGCATCGCGTCCGTCAACGGGCATAATTGCCGCTGCAACTTGGAACGGGGTGTTATAAACAGGGGTATCAACAAATTCGCTGATTTTATCTTCTTGGATTCCCGCAACAACGCCTTGTGAACGGAGAGCCTGCCGAATCGCATCTGGAGAAATTTCACTTCCGCTCATATTGTCTGGAGGAGACACTGTTATGGTTGCAAACATTTCGTCTTTGTCAACTTCAACACCCATAACTGCATCAGCTCCCTTATTATGCTGATACGTTCCAATTTCGTTGTATTCTTCTTCCGTGCCTTCTATGCAGAGTTTTTTTATCAACTCTTCGTCCAAAGTATTTGTATCGTTTCTGCGAGCGGTTGTTATAACTTCTCCAAAAGCAACAGGTTTTCCATTCCCAACAGGAAGAATCACCTTTAGGTAAATGCCTTCGGCAAAACGATGAACATAGAAAATTCCATCTGTATCCACAATTTTGGCTTCTTCTTGCATTTCTTCGTCTGCAAGAATATCTTGATTTGCGGCTTTCTTCTTTTTGATGAATTGAGGATTTTCGTATATGCGCAATTTCCAAGGCTTTTTTGCAAGCCCTAAAGTTCCTTTAAAGCCTTTTTGCTGAACTTCGTATTCCAGATTAGAAACGTTTGTGTTTAACTGTAATGCCGCGTCCGCAAGACATTCATCTATAGAATCTGCAATAACTTCGATAGAGTCTATACTTTTGTCTAGTGAAAGGCGTTCGCCTAAATCTAAACGCAATTTGTCTAGTGTTACCATTTTTGCCCCTTAAAAAATGCCTTTTCTAAGGCTAGTGAGCTTTGCTCTAAGGCGCATATTTGCCTTTGTGTGCAATTGACTGATTCGACTTTCGCTTACGTTTAAAACTTGCCCAATTTCTCTGAATGTTAAATCTTCATTATAATAGAGGACAATAACCATTTTTTCATTTTTGGGGAGTTCATTGATTGCTTGTATAATTACTTTTCTGATTTCTTCGCGTTCAACAATTACATCTGGATTTAGGCTACTTGGGGATTCAATGTTATCTCCAATTGACATGTGGTCGCTATCATCACCTGAATACCAAACGTCATTTAAAGAAAGCACACTTGTTCCGCTCACTTTCATAATTGTAGTTTGATATTCATTTTCTGTCATTCCCATAGCTTTTGCAACTTCGGAATCGGTGGCAGTTCTGCCGAGTTTTGCCTCCAAATCAACTATGGTGTCTTCGATTTCCCGCGATTTTTGCCGAACAGAACGAGGAACCCAATCAAGTTCCCGCAATTCATCAAAAATAGCACCACGAATTCGGGTAACAGCATAAGTTTTAAATTTTACATTTTTGTCAGGGTCAAATTTATTTATGGCATCAAGCAAACCGAACTGCCCAAAACCTACCAAATCATCAAATTCAACGCTATCGGGCATCCCCGTTGAAACCTTCCCCGCTACATATTTAACCAACGGCATATATTGGCGAATAAATTTGTCGCGGATAGCAGGTGAACGAGTCTTTTTAAATTCATGCCATAATTCGTCTTCTGTTTTTTCATCTATAAGCGGAGTTGCCATTCCTTACACCCTTCTTTAATCCTTGCTTAAAAATGTTTGTATTGCTTTCGCCATTGTTGCAGCATCATGATCTTTTGCCTTAGAACCATCAACGACAGAAAGCCGTTCGGAAGTAGCACCTTCTCCACTATTGGCAAAATCACTATCTTCTATTATATCCTTATTTTCACTACTTCCACTCATTTCGGGTAAGATTCCAGAAATATCAGGAAGCTCGTCAATTTCTGACTTTTCAGCTTGCTTTGCGATTGCGCGTTTTGACGCTGCCGAATTTTGTTCCGCGCTAGGTGTTTTTTGCACATTTGTAGGCGTCTGTGTTTTTTCTTCTTTTTGCGATTGAGGCTCTTGATTTTCTTTAGATGTAGAAGCCGCCAAATTTACAGGCTTAAAATTATCTTTAGTTACTGTGGAATTTGTTGTTGCGGTGGGGATATTTTCCATATTCGCCCCTACACTTTCCATTGTAACTTTTGGAGTTGAAGGCAAATCTTTTAGCCCCATTGTATCTTCTGTGGGAAGTTGCCGTTTGTTTTTTTCTACAGCGAATGAAAGGCTTTGTCCGTCATCGGTTAAATTTTCTTCGCCAACAACAAGGTCAATTTTTGAACCAGAAGGATTTGCCGATTTTTTTGTAGTGTCAGATGTTAAATCTGTTTCTTCGGAAGAATTTAGAAATTTTGTGTACAAAAAATCGATTCCAAACGCTAATCCCCCAAAAATAATGCCGAATATTAAAGCACGTAAAAGTGACCAGCCAACTTTGTGAGTCGCAATAATACTGATAAAAAAGGATAAAGCAAAACCGAAAGCGGCAGGAATTGCAACTTTTTTGGGGTTCAACATGAACCTACCTCCCATATATATTAGAGTAAGTCAAAAATGTATTCAGGTCAAGGTTTAAGGCAAAATTTAGCGTTTTTTTCTTCCTCCCCCGCCAACAAATTTTTTTAAAAAGGTGGAAACGCCTGCGGCTGTTGCATTTTCCATCTTTTCTATTCGACCAACAATGTGTTTTATGCAAACTGAGGGTCGAGACGTTGGATTTACAACCATAAATGGTTTTTGCCGAATTACCGCAGTTTGAACAACGGGGTCATCGTATACAAAACCGATATAATCAACCTTATAGTTTAAAAATTGCGCAACAATCGTTATTATACGTTCTGAAATGCGTTTTCCTTCTTCGGCAGAATGTACGCGATTTACTAACAGTTTTATGTTTATTTCTCTATCGTTGAGTTCTGTTGAAATAATCTTAATTATTCCATACGCATCCGTAATTGCGGTAGGTTCAGGTGTTGTTACAACGTAAACTTCGTCAGCGGCTGCCACAAATTGTAATACGTTATTAGCAATTCCCGCACCTGTATCTATAATTACTATATCTGCATTAGAAAGAGAGGCAAATTCTCGGGTAAAATAATCTAATTCTTCAACTGATAAATTGGCAATTTTAGAAAAACCATTTGCCCCTGCAATAAATTTTATTCCAAATTCGGTGTCAAGGATTATTTCGCTCATCTTTTTTTGATGATTTATCACTTGCATAAGGTTATAGCGTGGCACTATGTTCAAAAGCACGTTTACATTTGCCATTCCCATATCGCCGTCAATCAAAATAACGCGCTTCCCTAATTCTGCATAGGCAATCGCCATATTTACAGCGATGTTTGTTTTTCCAACACCACCTTTTCCACTTGTAATAGCTATAATTCTTGTTTTGTGATTTTTATCATTTCCCATTAAGGCACGTAATTCGTTTGCCTGCTCTTCCATTCCCATAGTAAAATCTCACACTTAAAATAAATTTTTAAAAGCTTAAAAATAGCTTAATATTTTAGCCTAAACTTTTCGTTTTAAAGCATTTTGTTAGTTATCGTCATCAGTTTCAACTCCGAATCGCTGTTCAAGATGCTCTCTATCCACTTGAAAACCTATTAAATGACGCAAAAATCGCGTTGGCTGAATCCTTTCAAGCGAATGAAGCACTTGTTGCCCATCGGTAATCATAGAAATTTGCTTATTTTTTTCATAAAGTACACTTAAAACGTTTCCATAAGCAGATGTTTCATCGCATTTTGTAACAATCACGCTTCTAAAATTAAATTGCTCGTAATTGCGAATAATATTTTCTAAATCTCGCGCTTTTGTGCTGGCACTGAATGCAAGATAAATGTCGGGTTGTAAGCCTGGCACATCAAGGATACTGCGCATTTTTGCGATGCTTTCGTAATCATTTGGACTACAACCACTTGTATCGATAAATATATAATCGGCTTTTGATTTGTGTTGTTCGAACAAATCTTGAAGGTCTGTGCCTTTTTCGGCTTTCTCTACATTTACGTCCATTATTTCGCCGTAGCGAGCAAGTTGTTCAACCGCACCAACACGAATGTTGTCAATAGTAATCATTTTGATAACTGGGGACGGCAATTTTTTTTCTTTTGTGCGAACTTTGATTTTTGCCGCCATTTTTGCGATTGTTGTGGTTTTTCCAACACCTGTAGGTCCTACGACAACAATAACGTGAGCACCTTTTGACTTTTTAGGAAACTTTGGAGCAACAAGAATCGTTTCTCCAATCCAGTCAACAACTTTTTCTTGAACTTCATCAATATTGTCAAGTTGGTCAAGGCTAAATTCATTGCGAATTTTTGTGTTCATTTTTTGAATATATGAATTTGTAAATTCGTTTTGTTCAAGATAGTCATCGATTTTTTTGATTGTTGGGTGTTCTTCTCGATTTTCTGCTGCGTGAGAAAGTGTGTCTATTTTTTCGGACAAAAGCTCAATTTGCTTTGAAACTTTTCCCAACTGTAACATATTTGTTACGTTACCCCCCATTTGTTGTCGCAAAATGGAATCTCGGCTATTTTCAAAAGATTGATTTTGCGAACTTTGAGGAGTGACCGACATTGTTTGCCTAGGAATTTGTTGGTCAACAACAGGAATCGTTGTATTAGGTCTTTGCGTATATGGTGATGTCCTTAACTGTTGTAAACGGTCGTTAACAATGTAGGTTGCATTTACAACTTCATGTTGAAAAAGTCCTAAAAGCCCACCTTTTAAGGTTGTTTTATGATTTATAATTTCATAATTGCTACCATATTGTTTATATAAGCGAGCCTTGCACTCGTCAAGAGAATTTCCTTCTATTTCAAACTGAGTGGCACTCATATTTTCATTGTACATTTATTTCCCCCAGAATCTCAAGCTTTACGCCAGAAGCTGTAGCATTTTGAACTTCAGTTACAGAAAGAATAACGATTCCTGGCATTTCTTTTGTAGAAGCATAAACTAAATGCCGCACTTCATCGGGACAAAGCACAATCGGAAGGAAAAACCGTTCCCGAATCGCTGCAATGGAAGAACTCATAGCATTTATGTATGCCCTCATATCAACGGGGTCAAAAGCAACTTGTGGGCGTTGTCCTGGTTGTTCAATTTTGTGTTCGTAAATTTTTTCAGCCAAATCTTGACTTAAGTTTAAAACGTGAAGCACTTTGTTTTGGTCTGCGTATTGCAAACAATTTTGTGAACCAAGCCGTTGTCGCACTTTTTCAGTAAGCAGATATGGATTTTTTGAAATTGGCGCAGGACAGATATTCTTGCAGAAAATTGACGGATAAGGCGATTGAGCCGGAAAAAATCGAACGCATTTTACAGGCGGCTATTGCGGCACCAACTGCGAAAAATAATCAGCCGTACAAAATTTGGAAAGTTATTTCAGCTGAATCAATGGCGAAACTTAAAAAGG
>CALCEK010000253.1 GCA_937900125.1 uncultured Treponema sp.
CAAAATCATTATACCCCCCCCCCGTTTAACTTTGTCAAGTGGGAATTCAAATTTTTTTTTGAGAATTAAATGAAAAAATTCTTTTTAAAAACAACGCATTTTGTCATCGCGTCGCGGGCAAAACTCCGCCATCTGCAAAGCGTCTTTCGCTGTAAAAGAAGGCATAGATTCTTCGCGGGAAAGCTCCCCAGAATGACGGGCAAATTTGAGTTTTTTAATAAAAACAAATTAATCCATTGAAAAACCGCTTTTGTTTAAAACTGAAGTTACAAAAGAATCAAAAAGTGATTCATCGTTTTTCATTTCTTGAATTCTTTTTTCAGAAAAAGTTTCAAAATCTTCATCAGAAAAAATTAGATAGTCAAAAAGTTGGACAATTTGTTTTTCAAAGGGATTCAATTTTTTATACGTTACCACAGGAATCTCGTTTAAATCAGATTCAAAAACAAACTGCTCTAGCCCATAAGAAACATCGGCTAGATAATAAAAAAGTCGTTTTTCAAAAGTGGTGGGGTCGGCTTCAGACGCGCCGTAAGAAAGCCACGGAAGTATGTCCCATGCAAACTTTTGAAAAGGCTTTTCGTAATTGGATTCGTTAAAAGTGCCTTCGTTCATTCCGTCAAGAACTAGGCAACCGTTTCCATCGTAAACAGCTTCTCTTCCATCGGGATGAACGTAGGTTACATTGTCTAAATGCCTGCGCATTTTGTGAACGCTATCTTCGTAGGCAAAAGACTTCCTTAACCCACAAATTGCGTTATTTTCGAGTATTTTGTTATAAAATAAACAAATGCTGTTTTTATTTGTTCTTGTATATCGCTGTGAATTTTAGTATATTGGTCACAATATTGGTCACACTTTTTGCATCGACTGTAAACAACAAGGCTGGCATTGCATAAGAGCGCAATGCGGTTTAAAATAGAGGGATAATGTTTGAAAAAATTGCTCAGTATTACCGACTTTTGACGCACCCTATAAGCGTTCTTTCATATCTGATTGCAATGTTATGGGCAAAAGGGCTTTTTTGGATTTTATCTCATCTTATAAAAGCATCTTGGACTTTAAAGGTTTATGAAATCTTAAAAATAGCGATAGCTAATACGGCGGAATTTTTGCTTTACTACACGATTTTTTCTGTAGCAGAAGCTATTTTTGCTGTATGCTTAAAAAATACAATCCGTAAAATGAAAAAACGATTTTCTTTGTTTTCTAAATAACAATCTCTTTTCTCCCAAGCCCACACCACACACTGCAATTTTTGTAAAAGATTACACAGATTCTTCACGAGCAAAGCCTATTTGTTCAAATGACGAATTTCAGAAACTCTAAATTGAATCGAGTAAAAATTCTTCTGGATAATCTAACGGTTTGCCTTGCGATTTATTGTATTCATTCCAATAGACTTTTGCCCATTTGCATTGCAACTTTGTAATTTCACAAATATGTGTTGTACGGACAAAATCGTTAAACTCGGCAAAACAACCACCTATGCAATATGAACAAGCTGATTCGTATTCACACGTGCGACATTCTTCGTCTTTTGTGCAATTTGCCCGAATACTTCCTATGCGCACTTTTTCAAATGCTTCTTTGTTGTAAAAACCTTTTTCTGTATCGCCCACAAGCATTTCTTCACTGTTTTCTTTTTGTGTGTGTGGAAGCCATCTAAAACACGGATAGATTTTGCCATCAACACTTAAAGCTGGCATACAACCACTTCCACATCGTCCCTCGTTTTCCCAATCACTTCCTTCTGACCTGTGGTGGTCGGCAAACTGAGTTTTGTCAATCATACTCCAATAAATTTCATCTTTATGAGAAAGGCAATATTCAACGCATTTTTTTAATTGTTTATCTAGCTCCTTATAATCGTTTTCATCGCACTCTGTGTCTTCCATAATAAAGTTTTGATTGATATATTTTAGCCCAAGTTTTTCGTGCATAAAAACTAAACTGTCATACAAATATGGAATCGAAGCACGGGCAAGAGTTGCTTTTGTTGATTGTGAATCATACGGAAAAGTTTTTTTGTACCACTCCCAATTTTCTAAAATCGAGTCCATAGACCCGCGTCCATCTGGAAAAACCCGGTTCAAATCGTGCAATTCTTTTGAGCCGTCAATAGAAACTCCTAAACACAAATTCCTTTGATACTTTTCGCAAAAACTGCGAACTTCAGGACGAGAAAAAAGAGTTCCGTTTGTTGAAATGCTCATTCTCCAATGATTTTTCCAATAGAATGCGTTCTCTGT
The DNA here is from genome assembly GCA_937900125.1 of uncultured Treponema sp. Lineage (GTDB taxonomy): Bacteria > Spirochaetota > Spirochaetia > Treponematales > Treponemataceae > Treponema_D. The sequence continues at coordinate 2,253 of CALCEK010000253.1, forward strand.
TTTTGCCGTATACAAGCGATACATAAGGTATTGCATAATTTTATCTACGAGTTGCACATTCATCAAAGAATCGCCACCGATAAAATCTACGACCAAACCACTTTTGTAAAGATGTAACCCTTTTTCTTCTTGCGGACTGCCTTTAATTCCTAATGGGTCATTGTCATCTATGAGGAAATCTATAAAACGTTTTGCTTTTTCAAAATCGAGTGATTTTTTGCATTTGTTTATTTCATAGCAATATTTACAAGCTAGGTTGCAATCCTCTGTTGTATTAAAAGTAACATTTAAACCTTGAAATTGAGGCCTGTTTTTTATCATTTTTTTTCCCTTATGCAAAAGCTGTAGACACTACGCCTACACGTGCTGAACTAGAGCAAGTTGTGCTACAAGCTCCCGTGCAATTTGTTTGACAATATGTAGAACAACTTGCTCTTGAGCATATACCAGTGCAATTGTTACTTCCACAAACAGTGCTACACCCCGCACTACAGGTGCCACTGCAATTAGAGCCGCAATTATTTGAGCAGTTACTCCCACAAGAATTAGTGCAACTTGTACAAGCTGTACACCCTCCTGTGCAACTAGAACAAGAGCCTTTGCAACCAGAAGCACATGAACCTCTGGAACACGCAGAAACACACCGATTCCTACAATCTGTTTGGCAACCTCCACAGCCCCAGTCACCGCCAAATGTACATGACTCGCCGCACATACCGCTACATCCATCACAAACATTAGAACAGCCAGATGTACACCCCTTTACACAACCAGAACTGCAACCGCTACAGTTTGCTCCTTGCGTTGTTTTACCGCTTGCGCTGCTTCCACAAGTGCCTGAACAAGTGCGTCCGCAAGTACCACCGCAATTTGAACCGCAATTATTTGAACACGATGTATTGCATTTCCCTGTGCAACTTGAATAGCATACATTCCCGCAGCTTGTACAATTCTGTTTGTTGTTTAAGTCATATGTTACTTGCTTTATAAAGTCCAAACAACTTTCGTAAATAAAATCGCCAGTCTTAGGGGCAACGTATGGACTTTCTGAATACGCTATTCTTTTAGAAAAAGATTCTATTGTACTATTTATCAACGTAAGCTGTTCGGGCTTCATTAAATCGCCAACTTTGGGAGTTGTAAACGTTTTTGTCCCGAACCCACGATTATTGCTTGCCGTGTTTAACGCATTAAGTAAACTATTAAGCTCGGCTATATTAGGCATTCCCATTTTGCTCGTCCTTTGTTTCTACTGGATGCACATATAAAGTCCCCTCAAAAATATATGGAACTTTTACAGGTTTTTCGTTTAATTCTTCTTGAATTTTTCTAAAAAAGATTGTGCGTAAAAATCTGGCTTCGGCTAATTGGTCATAAACAGCTTTGTAATACTCGTATAACTCACCTTCCTTAAAATTAACATCAATCCCGCTGTTAATAGCTTGATTTGCGTTGTCCTCTTTGATAACAAAATACTCAAAAGCATTTCTTTCATCTTCTGTTAAATCTCTAACTTTAAGCAATTCTTTTCCACAATCAGGACATTTCATTTTTTTCTACACTCCTTGTAATTATTTGTTCGGAAACTTAATTCCAGAATGAATTTTGAACCACACAAATTTTTTAGTTCCAAACAGCTCCCCACACCTTTACTACTTTATCAGGATTTACATTTCCCTCATTGTCTAATAAAGTGGCTTCTGTATAACTTAACTCGCCTGTCGCACTTTGTTTTACATTCGACACCATTTTGATTTCCTCGTCCGCCATTAAAACAAGATTAGAATCTTGTGCGCTTAATTTTGTTGTTAAACTCCTAGAAACTGCGCCCGAATTTATAAAAGTCGATTTTTCTGTTGACCCCATAACAATCGCGCCACTGTTTTCTTCTTGCTGACTTTCTCCTACTAATGCGATTGGAACTTCCTCCACTGTATTTTCGTTTTTATCGGTGTAAGACATTGCCAAAACATTTTTTAGGTCAAAGTTTTCTACGCTTTCTGTTAAAGGAACTTTATAGCCGTTTTCAGCAAACACCTCGCCTTTTACCGTTACTCTCTCTCCATTGGGATTCCCTTGTGTTTTTGGTGTGGGGTCTACTGTAAAAAATGAGTTTTCGTCTTTATCGTTAAGCGAGTTTTTTACTCTAAAAACACCTTTAATGAGCGTTGCAATAGAACTCATTACAACGTTTTTTATCGCCAAGAAAAACTGTCCCGCCTTTCCAGCTCGTGCTGGCAAAAAATGTAAATATTCATCCGCATCGCTAGGGTCTTCTATATGATTTGGATTGTTGCCAACAAAAAACTCGCCAGGAGCAGCTATATAAGTGTGTGGCAAATTGTCCGTTCCGTTGTAATCATAGCGCATTTGTTTTCCAGCCCAAAAGCCAGAATCGGGAACTTGCAAACCTTCTGCGGTCATATTCCCTGCGCTTGCACCTTTTGCTAAAATATTTACGGCTGCTATTTCATCTGCTGTAATTGCACCAGCTGCGATTTTGTCTGTTGTAACGGCTTGGTCATCTAGTTTATTTGCAGTAATAGCTTTATCTACCAAGTCTGACACGGTGTTAGCGGTTGCCGTCAAGTTTATGTCATAAGGCTCACTTTGTCCGTTGCCGTACATATTACGTGCAATTACTCGATAAACATATTCTGTGTCGCGTGGAGTTGGAGTGGAAATTTTCCTAAATGTCGCATAGCGTTGAATATGATTTTTATGTTCGCTGTCAAAATCACTTTCGGCAAGTTTCCATTCCACGCTGACAAAATTATTGTAATTATCTTTTTCTAGCGATTCAATTTGTTCTAAAACGCTATCAAAATTTTCAATCTGGTTTTTGTATCTTCTTATAAATTCATTTTTACCCTCGTCGCTAATGGTGTAATATTCGCGCGTGTTTGCATAAGGCTCGCTTTCTGATAGTGTAAAATAATGTTCGCAATTTGGTAATTGAAAAAAGTCATTGAAACCGTCACAATGTTTTTTGTTGAAAAACCAAATGGAGGCAACAATGACTCAAGAACAGATTATTAAAAACTGCGAAAATTTGCTAGAGGGCAACGGGCAGGATCCGCTCTACCAGATGCTTTTTACGATGATGAACATGCTGATGGAGATGGAGGCCGCAAAAATAACAGGGAGCGAAAAAGGAGAGCACAACAGCGAAAGGACAGATTACAGAAGCGGCTACAGACCACGGCGGTTTGACA
>CALCEK010000254.1 GCA_937900125.1 uncultured Treponema sp.
ATATATCCGGCAGCAGCCGGTGGACAGTAATATTGCGGTGATCGACAATTATGCGGAGACAGAAGCTTTTAAGGCGCTGCTGAGCCTGCTGCGCGAGAATGGGATCGAGTTCAGGGTATTTGACGAGAATGATTTGGAGCTGACGCCGATGTATGTGTTTAATGATGTGCCCTGATGGTATTTGATGAATGTAAAAGGAGCAGTCATTTTCCGGAACATACCCTTATGCTGTGGGACGAAAGACTGAACTAAGAACCGGAGAATGTAGTGCGGAATTGGCGGAAGGGTTTTATTTCTACGCGGAAAAGAAGCATGGAGACAAGGTATGAAGAGAAGGAATCCCATAATTTATATCACAGTTTTAACCTTGCTGCTGACACTGGTGTCGAATACGCATGTTGAGGCGGTGGATGCGGGCGGACGCCTGAGGGACTGCCTCGAAAATGATCACCTGTATTTCTCAACCGGAGTCACTGTACTTAACAATATGATCAGCAGAAATAAGACGGGTTTTAAAGAAAGGTACGATGGACAGTATGTTGTGCTGACAGGGCTGATTACCTCCGCTTCGGTGTCGGACAATTACAAAGAGGTTTATATCTACAGTGACGGGCAGAGTGCGCTTGTTGATACCTCCGATGAGGCAATGAAGGATATTGCAAAAAAGCTCAGTGTCGGGGATATGCTGACTGTGTACGGAAAGGTTGATGTAAGAGGTATGGATGTGAAGAAAGTAACTGACGGTCAGCTTATTACCTCTAAAGATATTTCAGATCACAACACATTCGACAAGCCCGACGAAATTGATTTGCAAAGTTTTTCTAAATATAGTATCAAAAATGGTATTATCACAGTTGAACTTCCTGCCAAATCTGTTGTTACCTTTGCTGTGAAATAAAAATATTAATTGCTATGAACAAAACCATATTTGCCTCAGCTTTGGTAAGTATATCGGCCTTAGCTACAGCACAAACAGCTACCATAGATGTCAACGTGGCCAATCCGCTCAAAGGTGCTAAAGTACAAAGCACAATGTATGGTCTCTTCTTTGAAGATATCAACTATGCTGCCGATGGTGGACTATATGCCGAAATGGTGAAAAACCGCTCATTTGAATTTCCGCAATCTTTAATGGGTTGGAAGGTGTATGGCAACGTTGAGGTTCGCACCGACGATGCACCTTTCAGTCGCAATCCGCACTACGTTCGCCTCACCTCATCAGGACACCCTCATAAACACACTGGCTTGGAAAATGAAGGCTTCTTTGGCATTTCGGCAGAGAAGGGCAAAGAGTATCGCTTCAGTGTTTGGGCACGCACTTTGGGCTCTGACGCTAAGCTACGCATAGAGATAGACAACCCTGCCAGCATGGGCGAAACACAAGTAGTGGCACAAACCGACCTTACTATCAGTGGCACTAAGTGGACTAAATATACCGCTACAATCAAGAGTTCTGACAACGTGCAGAAAGGCGTTTTGCGCATCTTCCTTGTAGGTACTGATGGCGCTGACCTTGAGCACATCTCTCTCTTCCCAGCTGACACTTGGAAGGGTAGAGAAAACGGACTGCGAGCCGACCTTGCTCAGGCATTGTGCGACATACATCCGGGCGTTTTCCGCTTCCCCGGTGGTTGCATTGTTGAAGGAACCGACCTCAATAGTCGGTATCAGTGGAAAAATAGTGTCGGACCCGTTGAAAACCGACCTATCAACGAAAATCGTTGGCACTACACATTCCCACATCGCTTCTTCCCAGACTATTATCAGAGCTACGGCTTGGGCTTCTACGAATTCTTCCTCTTGTCAGAAGATATGGGCGCAGAACCACTGCCAGTGCTCAGCTGTGGCTTGGCTTGTCAATTTCAAAACGATAGCGAAGATGCTCATGTATGCGTAGACAGCTTGCAAGCCTACATACAAGATGCTCTTGACCTCATAGAGTTTGCTAACGGCGCAACAACCACAAAGTGGGGCAAACTGCGTGCAGATATGGGACACCCAGAGCCATTCAACCTTAAGCTCATAGGCATAGGCAACGAACAGTGGGGCGAGACCTATCCGAAGCACCTGCAACCATTTGTAAGCGCCATCAGAGCCGCTTATCCCAATATCAAGATAGTTGGTACATCGGGTCCTGACAGCGAAGGCAAGCAATTTGACTACCTATGGCCAGAGATGAAAAAAGTAGGTGCTGACCTCGTCGATGAACACTTCTATCGTCCAGAGACATGGTTCTTGAGCCAAGGCAACCGCTACGACAACTACGACCGCAAAGGGCCGAAAGTGTTTGCGGGCGAATATGCATGCCACGGCAAGGGCAAAAAATGGAACCACTATGAAGCCTCGCTCCTCGAAGCAGCATTCATGACCGGACTGGAACGCAACGCCGACGTAGTGCACATGGCTACATACGCACCACTCTTTGCTCACGTAGAGGGTTGGCAATGGCGCCCAGACATGATATGGTACGACAATACACGCTCAGTGAAAACCGTAAGCTACTACGTGCAACAACTCTATGCTACCAACAAAGGTACCAACGTATTGCCAACTACAATGAATGGCAAAGCCGTAGCAGGCAACTTAGACCAAGACGGACTCTTCGCCTCAGCCGTATACGATGCAGCCGATGGCTCGTACATAGTGAAGGTTGTCAACACCTCCGGACATGCTAAAGATGTTGACATAAAACTCAACGGACTGAAAAAGAAAACCATAAGCAAATGTACCCTCACACTGCTCTACTGCAACGATGGCGATGCCGAAAACACCCTCGACCAGCCGACGCGCATTACCCCAAAAACAATAGATCGACAAGCAAGCAACAATGTGATAAAAACACAAGTGCCAGCACAGTCGTTCCATGTGTACAGAGTGCAAGTGAAATAAGCCGTTTCATAGTTTACTAATATCAGTATAGATTTACATTGGCGAGGTTGCCTACGGGCATCCTCGCTTTTCGTTTTATGTGAATCAAGAATCTCTGAGTAAATCGTAAATAGGCACAATGCTATAGAAATTGTCTTAAATAAGTTTTATCTTTGTCGGCGAATAAAAAACTTCCTTTTTTATCAGTCATCAAACAGTTGAAAAAGTTTTTTTCAGTCATATTATCGTTGGTAATATCGTTATTTGCCTTGGCACAATCAGACTCGACAAAGGTCGATACACCGCAGCCGGGCGAAGGCATTGGAGCCTTCCTATTGCGCAACGGATTGGAACCAGCAGCCTATAAAGCCGAATTTATCAAACTCAACAAAGAGAAATTGGGTAAAGACAATTCACTGCTATTGGGCGTAAAATACAAAGTTCCGCATAAACCAACCGACTCAGTTGTTGAGCCCCTTTTGGGTGAAAAAAATAAAGTTGTCAAAATACAAAATCATAGTTTGAAAGGAGCAACATTTTACCTTGTTAGCGGACATGGCGGTCCAGACCCAGGGGCTATGGGCAAACTCAACAACAATGACCTATGTGAAGACGAATATGCCTACGACATAATGCTACGCCTCGCACGTCAGCTGATGTCATGGGACGCTACGGTGCACATCATCATACAAGACCCTGACGATGGCATTCGCGACGATGCCTACCTCAGCTACGACACACACGAAACCTGCCTTGGACAAACTATTCCGCTCGACCAGATACAACGATTGCGTCAGCGCTGTGTAGCCATCAATCAGCTATATGCCAAAGAGCGGTCGGGCTACTGCCGTTCGGTTTTTATTCACCTCGATAGTCGTAGCGAAAAAGAACGCATCGATGTCTTTTTCTATCACTTCACCAAAAGCGTAAAAGGTGAACGCATGGCTCAAACAATGCGCGATAAGTTTGAAGAAAAATATAAAAAATATCAGCCCACTCGAGGTTTTAGTGGCACCGTGAGCGAACGCAATCTATACGTGCTCAAAGAGACTAATCCGCCAGCCGTATTCCTCGAATTGGGCAATATACAAAACGCTAAAGACCAAGAGCGCTTCATAAAAGCATCGAACCGCGAAGCCTTGGCACAATGGATGGCTGAAGGCATTTTGGCCGAATACAAAAAGAATCCGAAATAAGCTACATTACACAAAACACAACATAACAAACCTAACAAACTATGAAACCAACACTACTCGTATGGCCTATTGCAATGCTTATAGGCGCATGCACCAACTACGAAAATTGTCGGTTGACAACCGACATTCGCATAGATCAATGCGGATACTTGCCACAATCGCCCAAGATGGCTTTGGTCGACGACTTTGCACAGAAATATGCAATAATAGATGACAAGGGAAACAAAGTACTGAGCGGTCGACCCGACGCATCACAATTCTATGCCGAAGCCAACCAAAAATATCGCAAAATAGACTTCTCGGCACTCAACAAAGTGGGTACATACACTCTCGTTATAAACGACACACTATGCTCATACCCCATTCACATTACCGACGATGTTTACACTCCACTTTCAGCAGCTGCACTCAAAGCGTTCTACTACAACCGCTCTGGCATAAACATCGACGAGTGCTATGCTGGTGCGTGGGCTCGACAAGCCGGACATCCAGACACATGCGTAATGGTGCATAAATCGGCTGCTTCTGTGGCTCGTCCGGTTGGCACTATCATCAGTTCGCCACGTGGTTGGTACGATGCTGGCGACTATAACAAATACATAGTCAATAGTGGCATATCAACCTACACACTTATGCTTGCCGCAACCATATACGACCACAAAGCAATAAAAACAAGCATAAACATACCTGAAACGGGCAACTTTATCCCTGATATTTGGAACGAGACCATCTACAACCTGCGTTGGATGCTCACCATGCAAGACCCCAACGATGGCGGAGTGTATCATAAGCTTACAACACTCGCCTTCGAGTCGTTCAAAATGCCAAACGAATGCTCGCAACAACGCTACGTAGTGGCAAAGGGCACAGCTGCTACCCTCGACTTTGCTGCGACTATGGCTTACGCATCGAGAAATATAACAAAATATGATCATACCGACGAGCATAAAGCTCTTGCCGACAGCTGCTTGAGTGCAGCACAACAAGCCTATGCTTGGGCTGAGCAACATAGCAATGTGCCTTTCGTCAATCCTGCCGACGTATCTACAGGCGAATATGGCGATGCCACCTTTACCGACGAATGGTTTTGGGCAGCAACTGAACTTTGGCTCGCTACTGCCGACAACAAGTACGTAGAAAAGATGAAAGCCAACAACCCTGCAAAACTTACCGTACCATCGTGGGGCGATGTGGCTACATTGGGCTACTACTCTATGCTCACCGAACATAAAATGCCACCTACCTTCAGAGCAAAAACAACATTGTTGCAATTGGCTGATAGCCTCGTAACACAAAGCGCCATATCGCCCATTAGCATCTCTATGACCAACTACGATTGGGGTAGCAACTCAACTGTAGCAAATATGGGTATAGTGAAACTCATAGCCTACAAAGTTACCAACGAACAACGCTACCTCAACTCAGCCCTCGACGATGTGCACTATCTGCTTGGTCGAAATCCGCTCGGTCGTTGCTTTGTTACAGGTTTTGGTGTCAATCCGCCACTCAATATTCATCATCGCATATCAGTAGCCGATACGGTAGAAGCTCCAGTGCCCGGCCTGCTGTGTGGCGGACCAAACATAGTAGTGCTCACCGATTGCGATGCCGACAGCATTACTCGTAGTCAATACCCCGCCATATCATACTCCGATGAGGTATGTAGCTACTCAACCAACGAAATAGCTATCAACTGGAATGCACCTCTCGTATGCCTACTTTGGGGCGTTGAAGAGAGATAAAAGAGAAGTAGCATAGAAATAACAAACGCCCAAAAGACATTGAAAGTTCTTTTGGGCGTTTTTACTTTGTAGCCTAATGATAACTTACTTCTTGTTGTTTGATTGCTGAGGTTTGGCTATTGACTGACGCATAGCAGTGTCGGCCTCTATGTTTTTATATTTCACATAGTCCATTATGCCCAAATTGCCATTGCGGAAAGCTTCGGCCATAGCGCGTGGCACTTCAGCTTCAGCCTCTATTACCTTAGCACGAGCTTCTTGTGCTTTAGCCTTCATCTCTTGCTCCAATGCAACTGCCATTGCACGACGCTCTTCAGCCTTAGCCTGAGCTATGTTTTTATCGGCCTCTGCTTGGTCTATTTGCAGTCCGGCACCAATATTTTTGCCTATATCAATATCGGCTATGTCGATAGACAGAATCTCGAAAGCAGTTCCGGCATCCAGCCCTTTTTCAAGCACTACCTTTGATATGCTATCTGGATTTTCAAGCACAGTCTTGTGAGAGTCTGATGAGCCAATTGACGAGACAATACCTTCGCCCACACGAGCCAAAACTGTCTCTTCGCCAGCACCACCTACAAGTTGCTTGATATTAGCACGCACCGTAACACGAGCCTTGGCTATGAGCTGTATGCCATCTTTTGCCACTGCTGTAACTGGCGGAGTATCAATTACTTTAGGATTGACCGACATCTGCACAGCCTGAAATACATCACGACCAGCAAGGTCGATAGCCGTAGCCATCTGAAACGATAAGTTTATGTTGGCTTTGTTGGCCGAAACGAGAGCATGAACCACGTTGCGAACATGTCCGCCAGCCAAGTAATGCGCCTCAAGTTCGTCGCGTCTAATTTGCGTTATGCCAGCCTTGTGAGCCTCTATCATAGCTTGCACAATGATGCTGGGCGGTACTTTACGAATGCGCATAAGCATAAGCTGCAAAAGCGACACTCGCACTCCTGATACTATGGCCGAAAACCATAAAACAATAGGCACATAGTAGAGGAATACGATAACAAAAACGACTATCAAAACAAATAGTCCTACTGTTGCTAATTCCATAGTATTTGGGTTTAATTATGAATTACGAATTACGAATTACGAATTTCTACTTCTCTTTATTTTGTGCTATGCTTATTTTTACTTGTTGCCCATTGAGGAAAGCAACAATGAAAGCGCCATTGAATAAAGCCTGAGCTGAACTAAGTTGAGCTACAGCTTCGTTGTAAGTTCGGTAAGCGCCACCATAATATTTGGTCAGACCTTTTTCCGGTATGGGCACCGATGTTATAATGTCGAAATGCGAGAGTTTATTTTCGTCGGGTGTATTGCGGAATACGCCTATCTGAATACGATAGACAGGTTTGTTTGCACCAAAAACCGACTGCGTAGCACTACCTACTTCCGATGTTGATGTAGTAGTAGTTGTTGTTGTTTGTTGCTGCGTTATGGTTGTAACTTCGGCTTGTTTTACTTCAAGTTTTTCTTCTTTTACCACCTTTTCTATTTTCTTCTCTTCATCAGATTCAATGGTGAAAATATTGTCGCCACGCTTAGCAGTGTTTTCATCAACCGACTGAAACGAGGTAACTACCGACATAGGTTCCGACGATTTATTCTTCTTTGGCAATAGGAACGAACCATCGACGTGTGATGCGTAGCGGTTGAGGGCTTCGGTGAACGATGTTATGCCACGTTTCTTCATCACATCGGCCTTCTGCATAGCGCTTAGTCCATCGGTGATGCGCACATTGTCAACAAGGGCAAAGTCGCGTGCAGCCGATTTGCGTAGCACTGTTACCTCGGTGAAGTCTACGTCGGGTTCGTTGTCGATGGCTTCAGTATAGCGGTCGTCGAAGATGTCAAATTTTTGGTCGAGTGCTTTGCTATACAGCACCGCAGAGGCCTGAGCTATGTAGTCTGACTGCTCAGTATCGGCAATGCGAGGCGCTTCAAGTGCCAAAATGCCAGCCCATGCGTAGAGGCTGTCAGATAGTTGCAAGTCTGTGCGTTCTGCTGCACTGAATAGTGTAGTGTAGAGATGTCGGTTTTGCTTGTGTACTTCGTCGAATGGCACTATTGAATACATTTCAAAGTTTTCAGGTTTTAACAGTTCGTCCCAATTGAATTTTGGTACGTTGCTTTGTAGTGCTACTTGCGATAGTGGCGTATATTCGCCGTTGCTGATGAGTTGTTCTATTTTGCTTATCTCTATTTTTCTTACCTTGTCGCTTTGTGCCTTTATGTCGTCTTCGAGGTTGTAGACTACACGTTCTATTTTTAGCACGTCGGCTATTATTTCATTGCGCTTGTCGTCAGAGTTTATGCTCAAAAACTCTTTGCGCATTTGTGCCATTTCGGCCGACAGACTATCCTTTGTTGCTTCCTGAGTATGCACTTGCCTATATAGTTCGCGAGCTTCGCTACTGCGGAAGTGTTCCCACTGCGAGTAGCGGAGTGAGTCGTTTATCACGAAGTCGAATTTTTTCTGTTCTTTGGTTACGCTAAATGTTGTTTTGCGCACTCCAGCGACCGTAACATCGTCGCGGAACTTAGCGAGCGAGGGGTCGGTGCTGAGCTTGGCTACCTGACGTATGGCTTCGGTGTTTTGCGCAAAAGAACGTATTACTGATTCGTCCCACAATATTTCGTACACCATCAGCGAGTCGGCACTTGTCTCGCGATTGGAAGCAAACCAAGCTTTTCGTCTGAATTCGTCGCCTACAAAGAGAAAGTCGTCGAATGCTGAGTTGAATGGTACGCCAAGGTTTACAGGCTCTGAAAATGTGCGAGTATCGAGGTCGTAGGTGGTTCGGTATATATCGAATCCGCCCATGCCACCGGGTCGGTCAGATGCAAAGTAGAGTGTAGAACCGTCGGTCATCATCACGGGCATTTTGTTGTTGCTCTCCGATGCCAATCCGCTAAGCAAAGTCATGTCGCTCCAGCCATCGAGCAATTTTTCCATCTTGTAGAGTTGTTCATTGTCGTTGTTGTCGGTGTGCGAGAAGTAGATAGCGTCGCCACGCTCAGTGCGATACAATATGCCATTGGGGTCGATGTCTGACTCAAAGAAGGTGCTATTGCGAGTTACGGCACCTACCTCTTTCGATGGGTTGTAGACGAAGAGCAAGCTATCAGGCGTAACTCTATATTTGTCGATAACGCGAACGTTGAATATTTTGGAAGCCAATGGTATAGAGTTTTGGCATTGTGTTCGCCAAATGTTGGCTTGTGCTATCATATTTTCGTTTTTGGCAGTGCGCAAATATTTGTCGAACGAAGCTATGGCTTGTTCAAACTCATATTGCAACTGATACGCACGACCTAAGTAGTAGTAGCTATCTATGTTGTGAATTTTGAGCTGCGAAAACTTAAGCCTTCTGATGCCTTCCGACACATTTTTGCGACTCATCACGTAGGCTGCACCAAGGTAGAAATTGGTTTTGCCATCGCGTTCGTTGGTTCGCAAAACGGCCTCAAGAGCTTCGGCACACTCAGTATATTGCTGTCGGTCGAACAGATTGATAGCGGGTTTGATATTGGCTTGAGCAAAGGCTGACGTAGTTGATATTGCTATAGTTGCAATGGCGATTAGTTTTTTGGTTGATAAAGATATTTTGAATGTCATTTTTTACTTGAACAACATTTTTTTCATATAAATCAGCCCGATTTGTCATTTTTGTAAATTGATTCATATATGATTCGTAATCAGAAAAAGTTTTAACATCCACAATTATGACATCTGTAGAATTTTTTAAGCGAGAAAAAAGTTTTTTATGTGCAGGAATGTCTTGTGTAAGCAAAACTAAATCTGGTTTTAAGGACAATAAGGCTTCCAAATTTGGCGAAGAAAGATTTCCTATAGAAATAGTCGATTTTTGCATTTTAGGGTGCACATTTAAAACGAACTCGCCAAGCGGAAAAACACTTTCGGTATTTTCGTCGAGGGCATCTTCTGTAGTTCCAAGCAATGTTCCGCCCGACAAAAGCCACATTTGCGCAATTGACCGAGAAAGTGCTACAACAGATTTTCTTTCTCCCTGAGCAAATATATTGGTAAGTTCAAAAAATGTTAGCAAAAAAAAGAAAAACTTTTTTAATTTTACTATTTTACCCATAGGAAATTAGAAAACCCCTCACGAATAAAGATAGCAAGTTGAAAAAATAAAATCAAGCATTTAAACAAAAAAAGCAGTCCACATTTGTAGACTGCTAAACATCTCCTACGGGAATCGAACCCATGTTGTCGGGATGAAAACCCGATGTCCTAACCCCTAGACGAAGGAGACTTACAATCGCTTTTATCGCGATGATTAAATCTATCATATTGATTTTTATTTGTCAAGATTAAAAACGAAAAATTTACAAAAAAATTAACCAAGTCCACAAAAAGTTCGGTCGGGCAAAATATCCGTGCTAAACACACATTTTGTACCACCAACAGATATTTAAACTTTCATATCAAACTTTTTTACTAGACGAGAATGAAGGGCTTTTATATCAGAATTATCAAGTCCTAAGTCAAAAGCAGCTTTTACGTCTTTTAAAGAATCAGTGTAATTTCCAAGATTATAAAATGCCAAGGCTCTTCTATAGTAGACATGGCTTTGATAACTATCGATTTCAAGCGAACGAGTAAAACATTCTATTGCAGCTTTTTCATTTTTCTGAACGCTGTGTACAATTCCTTCATAATAAATAGAACGAAAAGCTTTTGGGTCATACTTTGAACTTTCGACAAAATCGTTTAGTGCTTTTTCATACTCACTTTGGGCAAAATACGCCATTCCGCGATGTTTGTAAATAACAGAAAGAACCACATTTTGCGGAACAGGCTTTGAATCTAAAATTTGAGAATAAATTGTAACGGCTTCAGCAAAATTCCCAGTATTGTGCGCATGAAGAGCTAAAAGAACCAAATCATCAATACTTGCCTTTTTGCCAGTATTTGTGGGGGAGTTCAATAGGGATTCCGATGTTTGTTCTTGTGAAAAATGAAATTCCTTATCAGTTATATCATCGGCTTTATCGTAAAATGTGTTGCGTCTAATTCCCAATTCTGATTGTAATTGCGTTTGATAATCCCGAATTTCTTGAAAAATAGTGTCAGCGAGCGAAAGACTCGCATTTATAGAAGCAAGTTTTCTTCTTAAGGGTTTATCAAAGGGATTGAATTCTGATTTATAAATAAGTTCGTGTTCTACCTCTGCCCAAGCGTCCTGCAAAATTGTTCTAACTTGAATTTCACAAACCACATTGTTAGGAAGTTTGGGGGAACAATTATTTTTTGGTCTACAAGATTCTGGAATTTCAATTAAAATATGAACAGACTCATAACCAAATTCTCTAAAAGATTGCTCGGCACCCTTTCGTTCAACTTCTTTTACACAAAAATGAGAAAGTAACTGTTCTTCAACAACGGCAAGGTCTTCTATAAAAGCACAAATTACACGAATTCCCATCATATCAGTCAAAGTGACTAATTCCGTTCCTAAAGCTGCTTCTTGGGGCTTTTGCCGCAAAATTTTTTTGTAATAGCTTCCAAATGATTTTATACGTGCCTTATAAGTTGGCATAGAATTAAGTTTAATTGTATTTTTTAATTCACCTTCAATATTAGACAAAACTTCAGAAAAAACTGGTGAATAACTTTCATAAATACTCTTTATTTTTTCACGATTTGGAAGATTATTTTCCGCCATAGTTCCCCCACTAACAAAGGCTGTAATCGCATTAAAAAAAAAGCCGTCCCGAAAAGGGGCGGCATAATCAGTTTACTGTTTACACAGAAAACTTATTTCTCAGCCTCAGCTGAAGAAGAGCTACTTGAAGACTGTCCTCCATCTTCAGAATCTCCTTCATCTTCAATAGAAGAAGTAAAGGTTTCTTCTGTAGCCATCTTCTGTTTTTCGATATAGCGGTTAACCTGTTTGTTACCAAAGCGGTTCATTTCACCATTCTGGCGTTCACGCTCTTTCTTTGTGATAATTCCCCAAAGGTCTTCATCATCGATGTCGCGGTCAGAAACAAGAACAGCAAGGTCATAAATAACTTTTACATCTTTGAAGTAACCAATAAAATCTCCACCAGCATTAGAAGCATCGCGAGTTACCTGGAAACCAGAGAACTTTACGAATGGAGTTCCACGTGGGTAGATTGGGTATACTCTGATTTCGCGAGTGCGAACTTCAGAAATGTAATCTGGGTTATTCCAAACGAGTGTTTTCCAACCATCGAACAAAAGGCTACCCATATAGTAGCGGCGTTCAACGTTATCATTATCCTTAAGAAGAACATAAAGCTGTTCTGGGTGGTTCATACCCATTGTTGTAACAGCGATTGATTTGATTGTTCCAACATTTTTGATAAGACCATAACCATCTTCAAAAAGATATTTACCTTTTTGTTCATCAGTCTGTTCCTGGCGTTCACCATTTTCATCAGCGTCTGCCAATGGCTCGTAAGCCTGAATTTCAAATGGTGGAACAATGCGAGCATTAGAATTGCTATTCCAAGATGGGAATACAATACGAACACCCATAACATTGCTTCCTGCAAAAGGAACACTTGCGCTTTCCTTAACAGGTGCTGCAACAACCTGTGACAAAGCAACAGATTGTACGTTCTGTGCTGATGAATTTAACTCAATTTCCCAGTTAGGAAGAGCCAAAGATGTTTTCATAAGCGATTTCTGGTCGCTTGTAAAAGTAGCACCAGCTGCAACAGAATAATCCATAACAGTGCGGCTGTTTTCAGTTGGGTTTCCGTCTTCGTCAGCAACAGTATCGGCATCAAGTAATGTGAAGTCGATAAGTGTTGATTCTTTGGCGAAACCGAATGTTCCTGCCAATAGCATAGCAGCAGTGGCAGTTAAAATTGCAGTTCTCTTCATTCGAAGCTCCTTTAATACACTTTTGATGTAGCCTTGTTTAGTATAAGTATCTATTAAGATGGGTTTTTTGTCAATGTCTTTTTTCCAATTTTTAATACTTTTAAGTTGAAGAAAAGTCATTTTTTCCATTTTAAAAAGCACTTTTACCATCAATATACACCAAAACTGTTTTTATTTCTGTGAATTTCTTCACAATATTCAATTTAAAAAGGGAAACTCTTTCCCTTAAATTTTCAGTATCTGTGCTAGTTTGTAGGGCATCTGAAGAAAGTCCAACGTAAAGAGTATTTCCTTCTAGGGTACAAAATTCAACTTTTGTTCCGCGTACAAAAATCGATTTATAGCGGTTGGTCATAGGACCTAACAAAAGTTCGTCCACAAATAATTGTATTTTTCCTTGCGTAGGATTCTTTGGAAGATACCTAACTTCTGTACAAAGCTGGTCATTTTCAAATGAGTGAAAATAAAAAAGATAACGCTCAACAGAATTTTTGTTTGCAAAAAAAATTGCAGAAAAAATCAGTGTTCCTAAAAAAAATCCAGCAGCAACAAATGGGCTTTTTTTTATAGATTTCATTTGCTTTCCGTAAATCCGCGTGAACGCTCAAAATGAGTTACAAACGCTTGAAGTCCATTATATATTCCAAATGACAATTTTTGCAAGTAGCTATCATCTGCAAGCAAAGCCGCTTCTTTTTCATTTGTCAAAAAACCAGTTTCAATTAAAACGCTAGGCATATTTGCATTGCGGACAACAAACCATTCTTCTGCTTTAATTCCGCGCGAAGAACTTTGCGAGCCAACTTGTGTTCCGATTCCTTCTGTGATAAAACGCGCAATCAAAATTGATTCTTGGGTGTATTCTTCTTCTAACATAACATTTAAAATGGAATCTACATCTTTATCACCCGAAACATCTTCATTTAATACCTGTCGGCGGTATCCTGGCGACAAATACCAAACTTCGTAACCCGAAACGCTTTTGTCAAGGCTTGCATTTACGTGAATCGAAACATACAAAATTGCTTCGTTTGGTGCGAGTTTTACAGAATTTGCAATTTCCGTGCGCTGACTAAGCGAAATAAAAACATCGGTGTTGCGCGTCATAAGAATTTTTTTGTCGGGATAAGATTTTTTTAAGTATTCGTACAATTTTAGTCCCACAGAAAGATTTATATCTTTTTCTTGGAGCGTCACTTTTTTTCCATTTATTGTGTGTGTGGCACTTGCGCCAGGGTCTTTTCCGCCGTGACCTGGGTCAATAAGAATTGCCCCGATTTTAAACTGATTTGAATCTTCTTCCGTTTGAAAAAATGAATCAAGTCCATTTAAAAAAGTTTTGCTTGCCATAAGGACATTATTTTGTAAAACAGGTGCATTTTCTTGTATTATAGTAGAATAGTCTTTTAAAACAAAAGAATCCCCGCTTTTAAAAGACACCTGATGTCCGTTTTTTTCTAGGATTCCAGAAAATGTCATTGGATCCCAATACAGCGTCATCCCTGTTTTTTGCGCATATTCCATAACATTTACTTGTGCTACTTCTGCATTTAAGCATAAAAGCGCAAAAAATCCGAGTAAAAATAAAAATCCCACTCGCTTTTTCATTTTTCCCCTCCCCAGTTATGGATTTTAAGCTTCTTTTTCTGTATCGGCAAAATAAAGGACTGCCTGCACTCCCCCGCGCATAAGCAAAGTCCATATTTTTTTACATTCCCAATCTTTGTGTTTTAGAACAAGTTTATCAATAATTTGTATACTTTCCAAAATTGTACGATGATTCCAATCTGAAAAATCTGACAAACGATTTAAGATTTCTTTAGGAATTTGATTCAAAATTGGTGTATCGCAAGCAAAACTTGATTTTATCTTAAAATAATTGTCAATTTCTGATTGCAAATTTTCTGGTAGAGTAAAGGCATCTTCTGGAAAACCTTTTTCGCTTGCATTTTGCCTTCCAAACAAAAAGTCATCAGTTTTAGAATTATTTGCTTTTAAGCGAATCACTATTGAAGAAACCGCTTTTTCTGAAGCAAAAATTGCCTCTTTGCGCGTGGGGGCAAGACTTATACAATTACCGCATTTTTCCACATTGTTACGGGGAAAATCCACAAAATCGCCTGTTTGTACACGTGGAAACACATTCTTAATAAACGGAATTTTTTCTGCACTTTCTAGCCCAATGACATCAGAAACAATTCCAGGGATGGAAATCCAAGCGCGTTCTGCCGAAGTAAAAATTGATGGCAGCTCGTACAATTCGAATCCACATTCAGAATCCTGAAAAGGAAGTTTTTTACGCATTTTAAGAAAATTTTCAGATTCCGCTCCCAATGCTAAGTTTAAAGCTTCTTTTGTAAGATTGAAATTAGCTGAAAATGGAAATGTCCAGCCCGACATATAACCGCCCGAAAGCCTAGCGGCAATTTCTCCAATCATCGCCCCATTTTTTGTGTACTTTATATCCGCCTTTGCAACTCCATGCGTTAAACCTAAAGCCTTTGCGCCTGCTGCAAATGTTTTTATTAAGTCAAATTTAATATTTTCTTCTATATTAGAGGGCATTGTGTGTCCCATTTCGATAAAATACGGCGGATAAAAAATATGTCGGTCAGCAAAGCCCGTAACTGTAAAAGTTCCCTTGTAAATAAGTGCGTCAATTGAAAACTCAAGCCCTTCCATATAATCTTCAAGAATGGTGGTTTTGCTCCGCGACGCAGAAAGCGCAGCCTCTACAGATGACTGGTATTCGCTTGCGTCGCGAATGAGTCTGCAACCTCTTGCCCCCATATTGTCAACGGGTTTTATAACTTTAGGAAAATGCACATTTTGCAAAAGTTTTGAATCTTTACATTCGACAAATGCGGGCGAAGGAACGTTACTTTTTTGAAAACAAGTTCGCATCAGGATTTTGTCACTTGCATTTAAGGCTGATTTAAAACTATGTGAAGGTAATTTTAAGTTTTCGGCAACAAATGCAACTGAGGCGGAAAAATCTGTTCCAGCGGTAAAAACTGCACATATTTTATGCGGAAAATTCTTTGCGCTAGCAAGTAAACCTTCGCGGTCTTTTAAATCTATAGGGGAAAAAATGTCCGCTAAAGGAACACAAATGGCTTTTGGATTTGCGTCAACTAAAAATACTTTGTAGCCAAGTTCGTGGGCAGCTTCGATTGCAGGGCGTTGCATAAGTCCCGCACCTAAAATCATAACGTATTTGTCTAACATTGATTTAACCTAAATTTTCAACTTTTCTGCAATACACTTCAAAAGTATCGCCTAGCTTCATTATATGGCTTACGCCGCTTAACATTTTAAGTTGAATTGAAGATTCATTCCATTTTTTTTGTTGAGCTTTTGGAAATCGCTCTGGGTGAATCCCCGTAACAACAATTTTTGCCACTTCAAAACCATATCGGCGTACAATTTGGGAAGTTTTTTTTGGTTCCCACAGTGTGTAATGGTCAGCGGGACTTTGGGTAAAAAATGATTGCGTATTATATTTCGCGCTCACTCCAGAAGCAGAAGGGGTGCTAAATGCAAAAATTCCCCCTTTTTTGAGAATTTTTGAAACAGTTTTCAACACGCTATCCGCATCCTTAAAATGTTCAATTACAAACCACATTGTTACGGCATCAAATTTTTCAATGCCGAATTCCGAACTAACGTCAATTCTAGGGAACGCGCCTTTTGCAGCAGGAAAATGCAAATTGTTTTGAACATAATGCACCGCATCTTCTGAAATATCAGTTCCAAAAACTTGCCAGCCCGCGTCGCTTGCCGCGTCAAGAAAAGGTCCAAATGCGCATCCTATGTCAAGCACAGAGGGCGTAACAGAAGAATGGCTTCTGCGATACAATTGGTCAATTAGGTTGATTCGTCTAATTCCTTGTGATTTTATCGCCTGAAAATCGTCGAGATAGGTTTTTCCGTACTGTTTTTCATAATCTTCAAAAAAGTACGAATGTTTGTATTCTGTCGGAACAGATTTTTTTGTCCATGACATATATAACATTCCGCATTTTTTACACCGCCTGAATGTGCGTTCAGAAGTTCGGGCAACAAGCGCGTCTTTTTCTAAAGATTCGTGGCTTTGGCAAATGGGACAAGGAAGCCTCTCCCCTTCTGCTAATTCTAAAACAAAATCTGAAAGAGAATGTTCCGATTTATTTTCAGAATAAATTAAGTTTTCTGGATTTTTGAGTAATTCCTTAAACGATTCTGAAGAAATGTCCCCAGAAGAAATTGATGAAAAACCGTAATTTTGTGCAAGAGTTTGGTGAAGCGGCGTTGTTCCTAGCAAAATGACAGCACAGCCAGCAGACATAGCTTCAAACGCAGTAAAACCGTAATGCGTTACAACTAAATCGTATTCGTATAGTTTTTCTTTAAGATTATTTACAGGCTCTGACAATTTTATGTATTGTTTAAGATTATTTTCAAGTTCGTCAAGCTGATTTTTTATTTCTTGAAGATTTGGAACAATCGCTGTTACATAAATATTGCACTGTGCAAGGGAAATTGCACTTGGAAACGCAAGAGAAGCGGGGTCTTCGCCACCTAAAACGACTAACGCAGTGTGAATTTTTGCAGAACGCATTTCTGCACTTCGGACATTTTTAGCGCGTGGAATAAAACTTGGGTCAGAAAGATTAACATATCGATTTTTTTGTGCAGACGGCAAAATATCAAGAAGAAAATCAACGCAATCTGTAGAAGAAGAACCTTCGTCAATGGCAACGACTGGGATTTTTTCACTCAATTCCAAAAGATAATTTGACGGAGAAACAAACATATCTGTAAGCGCAAGGTGATAATAATCTAAAATGTCAAGATTATGAATTATTTGCTCCTCTGAAAGTCCTTTTGAAAGCGCGTCTGTTACAAGCGAAGAAGTTTGTTCAAGGTCAGCGTCTTGCGGAATAAAAATATCCGCGCCAGTATTTAAGGCAATTTCAAGGCAACGGTGCAAATGTCCCGTTCCCTGTCCCTTTTTTGTGCTGGGAAACAAAATAATTGGGTGTTTTATACACGGATTTTCAAATGCCTCCACAATGCTTTGTGCAGAAAACGGAGAAGCATTTTTGGCGTTTGTTGAATTAACAATGCGTACTATACTTTGAGCGCGATGATAATCAGAAGCCGTATCAATGGTTGTTCGCAATTCAGGATGATTCCATTCTTCAGGTGATTTTAAGAAAATGCAATTAAAGGAATCAGTGTGATTGTAAAGCGCAGGACCGACGTGTTCATGGTCATACGGGAGATTTGTCATTGTCCGAGCTTGCAAAAGAGACTGAGCATTCAAAATTTCAATTCCAGAACCATGCGGAAGCCCCGAATATGTCATATAATCAATTGCTTTGTTTTTTGATTGCGCTCGATACTCATTTAGCAAAGAAGAAGCCGCCTCGTAAAACAAAAATGGGTTGTCAGCAGTTGCCCGCAAAACAGAAGAAGCCTTGTATTTTTCAATAACATCGCAAAATCGCCCTAAAACATCTTCCTTTGACCCCGCAAAAAGTTCAAATCCGCACTTTTTGGCAATCGGCAAAAGTTCCGACTCGCTTTCGGTGTCAACGGCAAGCACGTAAGAATTGGCTTTTACCATTTTCATTGCATTAAGCGTCCATTCAAGTACAGTTTTTTCGCCTAAGGGTAAAAGAGCTTTTCTTGGAAGCCGCGTTGAAGAAAGTCTACACTGAACTACAACAATTGTGTGTTCGCGCTTAAACAGATTCATGAGTTTCATTTTCTTTCCCCCAGTCTTCTATGAGTGAAGCCGCATCGAGCTTAAAGCGATACTTATTTTCTGCTGTCCATCTGCGTGCTTCTTTGAACATTGCAAGCGATTCGCCTAAGCCGTGCGAACTTCGCGAATGAAATGCAAAAAATGATGAACGAGGAATTTCTGCGTGGTCACTTTTGTAAATCGGAAGCAAATTTTTTAAGTAAAAATTAAGATAAGAAGCGTCTATTGTTTGGTCATCACTAGGAACGTTTCCTGAATAAGTGAGTGTAAACGCTGTTTCGAGCGTTACTTTTTCGCCCCACAACCAAGCGCGAAAGAATAAATCCAATTTTTGCCAATACGCACTTGTAATTGTGTAGTCCGCCCCGCCAATTTTTATAAAACGCTCCCTATCGTAAAATCCCGCAAAATCGGCAGGATAAAGCGTTTTTGCTCCTTCAGAAATTGCGAGAGAAGATTCAACTTGAAAAACTGACTTTTTTACGGTTGGCGAAAAACGCACGGGCAAAATCTGCAAGGTTGAACTTTGCAACCTTGGGCAAACACAAAATTGCTCTTTTTCAATTAGTTTTTTTGCTAAAAGAGACGAAAACGGAACATTTTCTGCGCAAAGATTGTCTTGTAAAACCAAAACGTATGGTGTTTGCGCCATAGAAATTCCCATATTCAGCAAATCACCTTGAGTTACATCTTCTAGCGGAACAATAAATTTCACCATTGGATATTGCTTTGTAAGAGAATCAAGATTGTAATTTTTTCCGTGAGCTTCAATGCTAATTATAGATTCAAAACCATTGTGCAAAAGGTTTTCTAATATGCGGTCACGGTATTGTTTTTCTGAACGATTTAAAATAAGGCAGGTAACAGGCATAAGCACTTTTTCGGGCTTTTCGCCACCGCCTAAAACCGTGTGATTTATTTGTCGCTCGTTAAAAATTGAAGGTATAGTATTCATCGCATTTCTCACATTTTTCTGTATACGAACATTCAATATGTTCTTCAACAATTTTTCGCCCCGATTCCCAAATTGCAGAAAGCTCCTCGGTAAAAACATTTCCTACGGGTTCTTCTAAAAGACATTCTTTGCATTTTAAAACCTGACCGCCAGGCAAAATGACCATATCGCGTTTTGCGTGCCAACAAGGGTTTCGCACAAGCGGCGAAAGGTCAGCGGGTTTTTCATTAGGCAAAAGTGCGCAAAAAGAATCGTACTTTTGAATAATCAAATTTCCGCTAGAAGGAGAAGTTTTTTCGTGCCAATAGCGGTAAAAAGGCTCAAGTTCCGCCTCATTCGCGTTCATTCGCGTAAATTGCGGGTAGACGACATTCGGAAAATGTTTGCACAAAAGTTCTATACTTTTGACAGTTTGGTCAAATTTGTCAACATTGTGAATTTGACTATAGGTTTTTGCCGAAAAAGCGTCCAATGCCACAATCCAAGTGAGCGGATTTTGATTTTTTTTGATTCTGGGTTTTGCATTTTTAAGGATATTTTCAATTTTTTCCGTAAGATTTTCTGTCAAAAGAAAACCGTCAGTTTCAATTAGCAAACTCAGATTCTCATAGGCAAGAACTGTTTGTATGTAAGAACAAAGATTTTCTCCTAGTACACAAGGTTCTGTCCACCCACCCCCTAGAGAAATTACCGCATCCCCAGAAAAAGCACTAATTTTTCCAACCAAATCAGAAAATTGCTCAAGGGACATTACATTTTCTCCACTACATTTGTATAGCCTACAAAATGGGTTGTAAATGGAATTAGACGCAACCTCGTTAGAAAGCAAAATCGTGTAAAAAGAGGGAACCGTCATTTGTATGCGCGAAGAGTGTTTTGCACATTCGCTTATATTTTGGGCATTTATTTTTTTCCCTTCGATTTTTAAAATTTCTGCAACTTCTTTGCAAGACAAAAATCCCCGTAAATCATTTGTAGAAAAATCAAGGCGCAACTGTCTAAAATCTTCGCTTGCAATAACGGTTTCTATTTCAAAAGCGTTTATGTCTGTTTTTAAAAGATTAAAAATGCTCGCATTTGTCACCTCAGAATCGCTTGTTTTACACCGCCCCTCAGAAATCATCGCCTCTAAAATACCGAGCAAGCCAGAATCCAAAATTTCTGGGGCAAGCGACAACGGATAACCGTCTACAAATGTATACTCAGCGTGATATTTAAGATGAGTGTCAACAGCTTCTTTTGTTAGCTCATCGTCAAGAAATGGGCTGTCAGCAAGGGCAAAAACGGCATAATCGGCATTGTTTTTTTTACATTCCGCATTTAATGCAGAAATTAAACTTTTTGACGACCAATTTTCTTCGCAAACAAAACGCACTTTTTCGCCTAAAGAATATTTGTCTACAATTTGACTGGCATTTTTTTCCGTTTCGGGCGAAACTGCAATTACACAAAAATCCGAAGTTCTAAAAGCCCAATCAAGTGCTAAATCAAAAGAGGATTTTTCGTCATATATATTTTTAAAAGCATAGGAATTTTTAAATCCCGCATACAAAAAAACAATGGATTTCATCATTTCTTTATCGGAAACAAAATAGAACGATTTTAGAAAAAACTAGGGCATCTCTAAAAATCCACAAAAATGTCTTTATAAAGATTGCCCAGCGGGTTTTAATTCGTTGTAATATCACGACTTAAAGTATCGCTTTTTAAGATTTACTTCTAAAAATTGCATTTTTTAGAGTTTTTCAATACGATTGCAATTTTAGGGCTAAAAAAGTATAATTTTTTTTATGAATCTATCGCAGGCGAATGACAATGTGCTTACAGTTTCGCAACTTACAGGTCTTATAAAAACGCTCCTTGAAGGAACTTTTGCGTCCGTTGAATTAAAAGGGGAAATTTCCAATTTTAAGCCAAATGCTTCTAGCGGTCACCTTTATTTTGTCTTAAAAGATTCTGAAAGTCAAATTACCGCCGTTATGTTTCGCGGAAAAGCGCAAAATTTGCAATTTAAGCCCAAAGATGGAATGTTAGTCCATGCAAAAGGAAACATCAGCGTTTATCCCCCGCGCGGAAATTACCAAATAATAATTTCTTCTATGGAAAAAGCGGGAACTGGCGACATAATGGAGCTGATTGAAGAGCGAAAACGCAAACTGCAAGCAGAAGGACTTTTTTCTTCGGAGCGGAAACGCCCGATTCCGCGCTTTCCAAACACCATAGGCATTGTAACAAGTCCTACGGGGGCGGCTTTGCGGGATATTTTGAATATTACGCTCCGCAGAAATAACAGCATAAACGTAACAATTTTTCCTTCCCTTGTACAAGGAGAGGCAGCGGCTTCTTCAATCGTAAAAATGATAAAAATTGCAAACGATTACAATATGTGCGATGTTCTGATTGTTGGGCGCGGAGGCGGCTCGCTTGAAGATTTGCTCCCCTTTAGCGAAGAAATCGTCGTGCGTGCGATTGCCGATTCCCACATTCCCGTGGTGAGCGCGGTGGGGCATGAAATCGACT
>CALCEK010000255.1 GCA_937900125.1 uncultured Treponema sp.
AATATGGATTCTGACGGTCAAAAATTATCTCAAAATGTAGTTTTTAGACAGTCTGGGGGGGGGCGTGTTTAGTGTGATGCTCCGCCCTTGATTTTTGCCTCGTCAAATTGCGCCATAACTTTGTGCATATCATCGGATGTAAGCTCCAGGCACCACGTTTTGAATTGTTCACTGATTCCAAAAAACGCTTCGCCCATTGCGGCGGCAATATCCGTGAGTGTGTCCGCGTCGCCACCTAAACTTACCGCCGTTCTGATTACATCTTCAAAATTTTCGCCTTCCAAAAAAGCGGTTATTGCTTCGGGACAAGTTTCTTGGCAACTTTCTACATGATGATAATTTGGTCGAATTTGGTCACAAGTGCGACTTAGGTCGTAGCCAAATTCTTTTGTGATGTAGTTTTTGATTTCTTCTTTTGATGAACCTGTTCTTGCAAGGTAAATCGCGCTTGCAATTGATTCTGCGCCTTTGATTCCTTCAGGATGATTATGCGTGATTTCTGCCGACCATCTTGCCACCTCGCGAGTGCGCTCCATGCTGTCAAACAACCAGCCCACCGAACTTACACGCATTGCAGAGCCGTTTCCCCAACTTCCGTAAGGTTCAAATTCCTTGTTAGCAAGCCACCTGATAAATCTGCTTCCGTAGCCCGCGCGTGGATATTTGTGTCCCCAAAAGTGCATTGCGTTTATGATTGCGTTTTTCATTTCTGTTTCTTTAGCGCAAAGTCCTGCGTTTAAAATTCCATCACAGACGGCAATCGTCATAACGCTGTCATCAGTGAATTGCGGATTTTTGCTAAATAGCGGAAAATTTTTTGTTTTTTCGCCCCTGTCAAACTCGTAAGGTTCGCCAATAATGTCGCCTAAAATTGCTCCGTACATATTCCCCTCCAATTGTTATAATGCAAATATAAATCAAAATCTCAAAAAACACAATGGGAAACAGAGTTGGGGAAAAAAATTGATTTTTGTAAGAATAAATTGATTCTTCGCGGGCAAACCCGCTCAGAATGACTCGCAAATTCGCGTTGTTTTAGGAGACTCGCAAAAGAGCGAGGGATTTTCGTAGCCCCGCAGAAGTTGCGGGGAACAAAGGGTCTAATCTTCAAGATATTGAATCGCAATACCTGACATTAGATAGGTGTCGATAACAAAAACTCCGCCTAAAATTTTTGTTTGTTTTTTGTCAAGTCTTATTTGAATAAAAAACACAAAGTCCGCCCGCCAAGAAGGGAGGCTTTGTGCAAAGAGTTGCGCAGAAAAATAAAAAAGGCGAAGCACCGCAAAGTTTGCAGATGCAACGCCTGTTTTTTATAGATTTTTTTTGTTTAGAAAAGTATTTACTGTTGGACTTTTTTGAAAATCAAACTGGTGTTTACGCCGCCAAAGGCAAAGTTGTTATTCATCACGTAATCGGTGGAAATTTCTCGACCTTCGCCCTTAATGTAATCAAGAGGTGCGCAATCTGGGTCAACATTCACCAAATTTAGTGTCGGGTGAAACCAGCCTTCATTCATCATATTGATTGAAAGCCAAGATTCTACGCAGCCACACGCGCCCAATGTGTGCCCAATGTAACTTTTTGTTGAGCTGATTGGAACGGCTCTGTTAAACACTTTGTAGGTTGCCAAACTTTCTGCAATATCCCCGTGATGTGTTGACGTTCCGTGCGCATTCACATAGCCAATTTGGTCGGGAGAAATGCCCGCATCTTGAATTGCAAGGTTGATTGCTACCGCTTGCGTTTCTGGTGTTGGCGTTGTAATGTGAGTTCCGTCCGCATTTGTTCCAAAACCCGCAACTTCCGCATAGATTTTTGCGCCACGTTTTACAGCGTGTTCCATATCTTCAAGAATCAAAGTGCCTGCGCCTTCGCCAATAACAAGCCCATCTCGGTCTTTGTCAAATGGACGCGGTTCTTGTTCTGGAGTGTCATTTTTGATTGCGGTTGCACCCATTGCGTCAAACACAGCTGCATCGGGGGCGCCAAATTCTTCTGCACCACCCGCAATCATCATGTCTTGTGCGCCGCTGGCGATTGCTTCATAAGCGTAACCGATTGCTTGACTTCCAGATGTACACGCGGTGTTTGTGGTAATCATTCTTCCGCGAATTGAATAAAAAACGCTCAAATTGCAAACACAAGTTTGTGGCATACATTTGATGTAGGTCTGAGAATCGATTCGGCTTGAATCATTGTCCTTTAACATCATAACCATATCCAAAATGGAATCAAGGCTTCCCATACAATCGCCGTAAGCAATTCCTGTGCGTCCGTTGTGAAGCTCGTCAACAACTTCGTACTGCGCGGTAGAAAGCCCCGCCATTTTAAGTGCGCGTTCGGTTGCCTCTAGCGAAAGAAGTGCAACGCGCCCCATTCCACGCACTTTTTTGCGCGGAGCTTTTGGCAATTCTTTTTCGTAAGGGCAAGCAAGCCGAGTGTTCATGCGTTCAAAGCGGTCCCAATCTTTTATGTACTTTATGCAACTTTGACCTGCCTTTAATTTTGCGTAGGCTTCCTGCCAATCATCGCCTAATGCGGTTAACATTCCACCGCCCGTTACAACTACACGGCGTTTGCCGTTCTCTTTTGTAAATTCGCTCATATAATACCACCATTTACAGAAATAACTTGACGGGTAATGTAGCCCGCTTCTTCACTCAACAAAAAAACCGCAAGAGATGCAACTTCTTCTGGCTTGCCAGCGCGTTTCATCGGAACGGTTTGCATTATCATTTCAAGGGGAGCTTCTTTTACCATATCGGTTTCAATTAAACCTGGCGCAATAACGTTTACTGTAATGTTGCGACTTGCAAGTTCAACTGCCAACGCTTTTGACGCTCCAATGATTCCCGCTTTTGAGGCGGAATAATTTGTTTGTCCCCGATTTCCCATAACACCGCTCACAGAAGAAACTGTAATAATTCTTCCCTTTTTTTTGCGGCACATTGGCATTGCGATTGGCTGAATCACATTAAAAAAGCTGTCAAGATTTGTGTGAATCACGCTATCCCAATCGTCCGAAGAAAGTCCCACAAAAGTGTTATCCCGATTGATTCCCGCATTGCTTACAATTCCCCACAAAGCTCCGTGAGTTGAATTAAGTTCTTCTAATTTTGCCTTACAATCATCTCGATTAGAAACATCAAACTGAATAAGCTCGCCGTTCCCGCCATTTTCTTTGATTAAAGAAAGCGTTTGTTCCGCCTTTTCTTTTCCGTGATTGTAATGTGCAATTACATAATAGCCCGCTTTTGAAGCCGCAACCGCAATTGCTCTTCCAATTCCGCCACTTGCTCCTGTTACAAGAACTTTTTTTTGTTCATCTGCCATAAAATCCCCCTCTGAATAAATATTTTGATTGTTTTACAAAATGTGTGTTCGGCTTTGCGTCACGGGCAAAAAAGCAATGACACACTTTTTGTAACGCTTCCTTTATTTTGAAAACTGTTCAAAAAACGCTTCTATATCAAGCATTTCCATAACGGTAATGACCGTTGTTGCAGCAGGCTTTTGCGCTTGCGCATTTTCGTACAATTCGCATTTGTAGCGGAAGACGTTATCCGCTCGGTAATCTTCCCGCACTTTCATTTGCGCCGTTGTTCCAGCGCGTAAAACGGGTGTGTCAGATTTAAATTTTTGTACGCTCAAAACCACGCCAGGCCGAGTTCGGTCTTGATTATTGATTGTTCGCTCAATGGCAGAAAGTAAAGAAATACTCTGCGCCATAAATTCAAAACCAGACCAGCTAGGAATCCCGCCTAAACCATGTTCATAAAAAATGCAATCTTCGGTTATGTCATATTGGGTTGTAATTGTGTGATTTTCAATATTGTATTCCATAACACGACTCAAAAGGAACATTTTTCCCTTATGAGGCAAAAAATCCAAAAACTCAGCTTTTTCCATGTGTTGAGGAACAAATGTTTTTTCTTCTGCCATGTTTATCTCCTTTCAAAAATGAGCGAGGCATTTGCGCCACCAAACGCAAACGAATTCGACATACATCGGGAAATTTGTTTGCGTTTACATTGAATTTCTTTTCCTTTTGAAACAATTTGTAATTTTGGAATTTCAGAATCAAAATCGCCGTCCCAAACTTGCGGGGGCAAAACGATTTTTTCTTCATTTTTTGAATTGACATCGAGTGTTTTCCAACAAATTGCCGCTTCTAATGCTGCCGCCGCGCCCAATGTATGACCTGTAATTGATTTTGTTGACGAGCAGGGAACGTTGTATTCCCCAAACACAGCGTTCATTGCGCGAGCTTCCATTGAATCGTTTAACTTTGTGCCTGTTCCGTGCAAATTAACGTAATCAATTTCTTCACACAAAAGTTCTGCGGATTTTAGGGCTTTTTGCATTGCGCTTATTGCCCCTTCTCCGCTAGATTCTGGACTTGTAAGATGAAAAGCGTCCGATGACTCTCCGTAACCCGCAAGACAGATTTTCTCTGAATCTAGCGGGGCTCGGCTTAAAACAAAAAATGCTGCGGCATCGCCTAAAGTTATTCCAGAACGATTTTTGCTAAACGGATTTGTAGGTTGCGGGCTAACGGCTTCTAGCGAATTAAAACCCAAAAGCACTGTGTCAGAGGCAATATCAACTCCGCCCGTAACAACCGCGTCTAACGCGCCACTTCTTACAAGTTGTGCTGCCTTAATAATTGCTCCCGCGCTTGAAGAACAAGCAGTTGCAAATGCCAAAGTCGCTCCGCTTATGCCAAATTTTTCTTTTACAAAAGTTGCAACGTAATCCGCACCCTGCATTTCAAGTTCGTATGAAGAAGGAAAAACTCCGCTTTCAAAATAAAATGTGTGGGCGGCAACCGAAAACTCGCTTCCGTTATCGCACGAACCTACGCAAACGCCCACGCGCTCTTTTCCGTAAACAGAAATTGCCTTGTTGACCGCTGGCGCAAGTTGTTCAAGGGCAGCATTTTCCATGCGAATTATGTGCATATCAAAACGCGCATTTGATGGCAAAAGTCGAGATTCTGGAATGCGAGCGGCATACAAACGTTTTCCGCTCCGAACTTTTGTTGGAATCATTGCAGAATTATCGCCTAAAATGACCGATGTCCACAAATCGTCAAGATTCATTCCAGCAGAACAAACAACTGCGGGTCGCGACAAAAAAACGAGATTTTTCACTCTTCAACCTCAACAAGTGTGTAGGTATATCCACGCAATTTGTTTTCAATTACAACTTTTCCGTTTTGAATCACAATTTCTTCAATCAACTTAGAGCCATTTAAAATCCGCCGAATTTCTGTTCCGTCCGATTCAAAATTTTGTTCAAATTGAATTTTGCTCGCGTTGTAAGTTGATTTAAGACTATTTACATCATAATAGGCATTTTGAAAATCCAAAATGATATATTCCGCCTTTAACTCTTTCGGAAAAAGTGGAGAATCAAGGGAAGCCTCTTTTCCGTCAAAGCTTAATTCGCCCATTCCCACACCAAAATCGTTTAAAAGCAAAAGATACAAGCCCGATTCGTCCGCCTGAACATAGACTGGCGTGGAAAATGTTTCTCCGTTAAAACTTCCTGTAAACAAATTGAGTGCGTCAAGCTCGCCCTGCATACACTCTGGGGGTAAAACGGGAACTTTTTTTGTGTTCGTAACATAAACCGAATTTAAATGAGAGGAAAGATTTGTGCTTTTGCAGGACACAAAAAAAAGCGTAAAAAGTAAAACAAACTTTAGGGTGTTTTTCTCCATTAGAACTATTCTAAATAGTATGTACCTTTTTGTCAAATCCCCGATTTTGTTATTGCTTTTTGGAAAGAACACAAAATGCCTAACAAGCCGTTCATTGAGCGAAAAAAATATCTTTTTGCAAAGGGATTCTTTGTGACAACGCTAAGTGTGCATGTTTTGCGAATAAGACCTTGCCTAATCTGTTTAATTGGAATATAATGAATTTAAAGTAATGCGAGAATCAAGGCTAACAAAAGGGCAGTGTGGCAATTACCACGGCTTTTGCGATTTTTGGCGATTTCCTCAATAAAAAAGGTGGAGAAGTATGAGTAATAGCGAGCTTGTACCAGATTTTGATACGGAAAAAGACGACAGCTTAAAGATGACGCTTGAAACAATTCCCGATATTGAGCATGGAATTTTGATAACACTAAACGGATATATAGATACTTACAATTCTATGTATTTTCAAAAGCAAATTGGAAAAGTAATTGGTGCGCATTTTTCTAATCTTGTTTTTAATTGTTCAAGCCTAAATTACGTTTCTTCTACAGGCATCGGGGCGTTTACATCTTTTTTAAAGCAGGTAAAACCGCTCAACGGCGACATTGTTCTTATGAGCATTCAGCCAAAAGTGTACGAGGTTTTTCAGCTTTTGGGATTTAGCCAATTTTTTAATATCAAAGAAACCCTTATTGACGCAATCGACTTCTTTAAAAATGGAAAGCCCGCCGACGATTCTGTGTTTCCAAAAGTTTTTAATTGCCCAGTTTGTTCACGGCGACTAAAAGCAACAAAAAGCGGACGTTTTAGATGTTCCGATTGTAAATCGATTCTTGCAATTGACCAGCAAGCCCACGTTTTTATGGGTTAAATTGCGCGTAATTCTTTACAAGTGGCGGACTTTTGTTTGTGGCGCAAAGAATTGTATATGCAAAAGAAAATAAGTGCAAAAGTGCTTTTTGTTGAGTTTTTCTTTTTGATTTTTACAAATT
Organism: uncultured Treponema sp.; assembly: GCA_937900125.1. Lineage (GTDB taxonomy): Bacteria > Spirochaetota > Spirochaetia > Treponematales > Treponemataceae > Treponema_D. The sequence continues at coordinate 6,703 of CALCEK010000255.1, forward strand.
TTTTGTTTGCAAAAGAAATTATTTTAAACGACCATTCTAGGATTACTGAATTGAGCAATTTTAGAATTTTAGGCGAATTTGACTTATACAAAACAAACGATTTTTCTTTGCCAGCGGATTTTAGAACGTTAAATCACGAAGGCGGAATGGAATTAACAGTTTTGCAAATTATAAAACAAGGGCAAT